>JAKVCH010000508.1 GCA_022447485.1 Polyangiaceae bacterium
CTATTTTCGACGACATAGCTAAAATCTAGGCGCCACGAGGCGCCTTCTCCGAGCTGCCCTTCTAGTACAAAAAGGGAAGCTTGACTTCCCCTCTGGCTTTCGAACTTCATTAAGAGTTTCAAATAGTTGTCAGCTTGGGTTTGACTTGACGACGCTCTGGATCGTCTTACCTTGAAAAAGAGGTCAGCCGATATTTCGATCGGATAGCCAAAACCAAGGAGAATGAGTTGAAAATTCTTGTCGCACTCAAACGTGTTGCCGATCCTGACAACGCCAATAAAGTCAAAATTCCAGCCGATGGAAGTAAGATCGATACAGCCGGCCTTGAATGGAAAATCAACCCATTCGATGAATACGCTCTTGAGGCCGCTCTAAGGCTTACCGAAAACGGGAGTACTCCCAAAAAGCGTGAGGGAGAGGTCATTGTTGTTACCCTGGGCCCCAAAGAAACGGAGACGACGCTCCGAGGAGCCCTTGCGACAGGGGCCGATCGAGCCATCCGCATCGATGCAAACGACGATGAGCTCGACGGACGTATTGTGGCTGACGCACTCAAAAAGGTTGTTGAAGAGGAAGCTCCTGACCTCGTGATTCTCGGCAAACAAGCCGTTGACGGTGACTCCAACCAAGTCGGCCAAATGCTCGCCGAGCGACTCAACTATCCAATGGCCACCTTTGCGGCCACGATCGACGAGGAAGAGGCCGGTACGCTACTCGTCGGTCGGGAGGTCGACGGCGGTGTGATGCAGCTCCGTCTTACCCCACCCTGTCTCATCACCGTTGACTTGCGGATCGTCGCGCCAAGCAGCGTTCATTCCAAGCTTACGGCAAAGGACTTTGACTATAACGAGGGTGTTCGATTCGCTCCCCTTCCGGCGATCATGAAAGCCAAAAAGAAACCTCTGGTCGTGAAAGACCTCAAAGATGTTTCAGACCTCACTCTCACCACCAGTTATCAAGGCTTTTCGGCACCAGCAGCCCGTCAGGCCGGTATCGTGGTCAACGATGTCGCAGAGTTAGTTCAGAAACTACGCGACGAGGCACGTGTTCTTTAAACCTCAGGCTCATCAGGAGAACTATTAAATGAAAACCCTCATCATTGCTGAACTAAGCGCAGGTAAAGAACTCCGAAATTCAACCCTTGCGGCAATCAGTTTTGCAGCTACCGCCGCTCAACTAGCAGGTGGCAGTTACGATATTCTCGTCCTCGGCTCAGAGCCTCAGCAAGCCGCCGAGACTCTTGCCAAATTCGGCGCTCATGAAGTTCTGGTCAGTGCCGATCCAAGCTTCGAACACCCTCTTGCCGAAGTATTCGCGCCGACAGTTTCTGAAGTGGGGAAAGAGTATCAATTACTTGTCGCTACGGCTTCATCATTCGGTAAAGACCTCATGCCCCGCGTGGCAGCACGCCTTGACGCCGCCTACGCCGGCGACTGCGCCGCCGTAACATCGGCATCGGATCAGCTCGTGTATAAACGACCCATGTTCGCTGGAAATGCATTTGGCGATTGCACTCTCTCGACACCTATTCAAGTCGCCACGGTACGACAATCGGAGGTAGAGGCGGCCAAAGAGACGGACTCTCAATCACCGATCAGACAGGTCGCCAAGTCACCCGATTCTCCAGCTGCCCAGCGAGTGGAGTTTGTCGCACTCGATGCGGTCAAATCAGAACGCCCCGAGTTGACCGATGCTCGGGTCATCGTCTCCGGTGGTCGAGCTCTCAAAGATAAATTCTTCGATGTTCTCGAGCCTCTGGCAGATCAACTCGGAGCCGCGCTTGGTGCAAGTCGGGCCGCGGTCGATGCAGGCTACTGCCCGGGCGATTTCCAGGTTGGTCAGACTGGAAAAATCGTCGCTCCGGAGCTCTACTTTGCAGTTGGCATTTCCGGAGCAATTCAACATATCGCTGGCATGAAAGGCTCCAAGGTGATTGTCGCTATCAACAAGGATCCAGATGCTCCGATCTTTCAACTAAGCGATTACGGCCTCGTCGCAGATCTTTTTGATGCCGTGCCAGAATTAGTCTCAGCGCTGAAAGCTGGCTAATTCGAGCGCATTTTTGCCCACTTATTCAATAAAAAACCGCAACTCAGGCGGAATTGATTAATTTTACTGAAAATTCTTAAAATTCCGTCGTCAATCTAGTGACACGGTAACAAGTAGAAGCTATTGTACTGACATTGAAAAAGAAGGTTGCCAGGAACTCCACTACCGGTTTCGTTCCTATCATGCAGCCTACTTCCTTCACGGAGAGTCCAGCCTGTGGCCATTGAAGTCCCTAATGTAAATATTCTGATCGTTGATGATGATCAGGCAATTCTTGAATACATGCAGACCCTCCTCGAGAAGGATGGGTTCGAAGTTCGTACTCAAAGCGATCCAACTCGTGTTGAAGACGAAATTCGCCAAGGTTCCTTTCACGTCATTATCCTTGATGTGATGATGCCCCAACTTGATGGCATCGAGGTATTGAGGCGAATTCGCGCTATCGATACCGACGTTGCGGTGGTTATGTTTACAGCCCACCCCAACCTGGAAACAGCAGTGGCCTCGATGAAGCTCGACGCCGTCGATTACATCAAGAAGCCATTCAATGTTGACGAATTCCGAGATGTTCTCACTCGGGTCATGAAGAAGAAGGGCCTTGCTCGGACGCCCGAAGAGCAGCTCCATAAGATCATCGGCGATACGATTCGTCGCCTGAGAAAAGAGCAAGAGCTCACCCTCAAGCAGATGAGTCGTCGTACTGGGTTGAGCATTTCGCTGCTTTCTCAGATAGAACGAGCCGAATCCAGTCCAAGTATCTCTAGTCTATATAAAATTGCCGTAGCTCTCGACGCTAGGATCAATAGCCTTTTTGGCGATAACTAGAATCATTCTCCCAAAGAAAAAGCCTGGCTATCCCAGGCTTTTTCTTTTTTGTGGAAGCATCAGCGGAAAAACCTTGAC
>JAKVCH010000509.1 GCA_022447485.1 Polyangiaceae bacterium
TCTTCGAATCGTAGGGTTCACAAATTTCAGGAACTGCGAATTGCTATTTTGACGGTCAATGAAGATGAATCGCCCAGCGTCTTTTAGCTTTCTTTGTACCGTGATTAAGTCGAATTCTTGACGTAGCTCTTGGAGAGGTGACCCTGTGAGGGCGGCATACTGCTCGAGACGCTCCTCAATAAAATTAGGCGAAAAAGACTGATAGCTATCTGTGAGTAGAGCGACGAGGTCGTATGCCCGCGGCCCCATCATTGCGTCTTGAAAGTCAATCCAAACAAGGCCTTTATTCACGACCATTAGGTTGCGCGACTGGTAGTCACGATGAACAAATCCTCTCGGTAGAGCGGCAATATGCTTGGCTAGAAAATTCGCTGCATTGTCAAAAATACTTGCTTGTTGCGAGTTCAAGAAAATGCCCCGAGCCTCAAGAACCCAATCTTTAAAATGCTCGACTTCCCATCGCAATAACTCTTCGTCAAAGGCGCGTTGGCAAATTGAACTCTCCGGAGGAGGCTCGAGCAGAGCAAGGCGGGCGCGGGCCAGGAGCTCGATTGCTTGCTTGTAGAGAAGTTCCCTATCTTCAGGGTATTTTTCTAAATGACGCGCAAGGGTAAAATCGCCCAGGTCCTCAACGAGCAATACTTTGCCGTGCTCTTCGGCAATGATTTTTGGGACAGGTAGATCATGGGCAGCGAGTAATTGCTGGACTTGAAGAAATGGGCCATTCCCCGATGCTTGTTTGGCCTTGGAAATTTCTTGAGACGGCAAGGGCGTGTACATGGCTATTGCCGAACTTTCAGGACTGACGACCCGAAAGAAGCGTCGAGTCGAAGCGCCACCATCCAGTTCTGAGGCGAGCGTCCAGGTGCCAGGCTCGACATGGAGGGCCCGCTCGTGAGCATCGAGAGCCTCCTCGATTTCCCTCAAGGCTCCGTCCTTTTCGGCTTTTTCAAAGCTACCGGAAGTTTTTTTAGGTGCGGCAGGAATCATTTTCTTGATTCGAGAGTATAATCAAAAGGGATGCCTGACCATGACGAGTTCAGGAGGCGCGCGAGGAACTGATACCCATGAGCAATCGAATGATCACCAAGCCTACTTCAGCTGACTCAGAGGACCGGCGTCCAGCCTTGTCCAGCGGTGATGCAAGAAAGGTTGGCAACCGGGAGCTACCGCGCAGCGGAAAGAGGACCTCCCAAAGCAGGCTGATGGCCGCTCTACTGTTTCTGATGATCCTCCTCCTTTCGGGAGTTTCCGCGGCAGCTCTCTTCGGCATTGGACAAAAAGAGAGTTCTTCGAGCTTCTTGGCAGAGGGCCCGGGGGGGTTGAGGATCGTGGGAGAAGCTCGGGGAGTGGTGGACGCGAATGAAAATGACGGTCAGCTGATCATTCGACTTGATCTACGTCAATATGATACCGGCATCGGTTTCCGTGACGATCATTTGCGGGACGCTCTGGAAACAAAAAAGTTTCCGTTCGCCGAATTGAGAGTTCCGCGAGCTGCGCTCAAATTCCCCGCGGATGGCGCCAAGCTGAGCAGCAAAGCCACTGGTAGCCTAAAATTTCACGGAAAAACTAAGCAAATAGCGTTTGGTTATGACGTCAACCGGACTGGGAGTGACTATCATGTTGGCGGTAAGCTGAAGGTGGATATCACCCAATTTGGGATTGAGCAGCCTTGCCACTTGGGGCTTTGCGTTAAAAAAGACGTGAAGGTGAAGGTGAAGTTCAAGGTCCGTGAAAAATAGACAGTGATTGGGTCTTGAATTCGACTGCTCTTTGACGGAGCGTTCCATAATTGTCATGACCTACCTAAGGCTCGATTTCACTCTCGAAATCAGCCTCAGGCTGTATCGACCGTTTTGGATATTTACGAATGAGCTTCTATCCTCTTTTTCTTCGCAAACGTGGCATTCGGCCAGTCTTGCTTTTGGCCGTGACTTGCCTGGCTCTGATTGGAAGTGTCGGCGAAGCGAGCGCCTACCCGTGGATGATTCGTCATCACTATACGGCTTGTTCAACCTGCCATACCGACCCCAGTGGCGGTGGCCAGCTGACCCGCTACGGGCGTTTGACCGGAGACGTCCTGCTTTCAACTCAGTACGGTAGTCAGGAGTCGCGGAAGAAAGAGCCCAAGCAGGGATTTTTATGGGGGGCGGTCCAGACGCCTGATGCCTTGTTGCTGAATACAAGCTTTCGGAACCTCTACATTTACCGCCCCGGCAATGAGGGAGATCGATTTGTCTATATTCCCGTGATGCAATTAGACGGCGGAGGTGAAGTTCGTTTCGGTCAGTTCTTTGCTGGGGGAACGATTGGACTTGGCAAAGTGCGCGAGGGGGTCACCTTCGGTCGCGCTGCTCAGGTAACGACAAATCAAGGCGGAGAGATGAACCTTCTCGCCAGGAAGTTTTACGTTGGTTTGAATCTTGGTCAGGAATGGATTTTGAGAGCCGGCCGTCTCAATTTGCCATTCGGTATTCGTATTCCTGAACACACAATGTGGGTTAGGCAGGCCACGCGGACGGATATTGAATCTCAGCAGCAATATGGTGTGGCTGCAGCCTATGTAGGCGATAACGTTCGTGCCGAAGTCATGGCGATCGTCGGTAATTATCAGGTGAACCCGGATACCTTCCGCGAACGCGGCTATTCATTGCTGATCGAGGGCATTGGCGGCTCAAGTTTTGCAGCTGGTATTAGCAGTAAGGTGACCTACGCAGGCACGGATCGCCTGACTTTTGAGGAGAATACCGTGCGGCAAGCTCATGGTGTCACGGCGCGCTGGGGGCCGACGAAGAGCTTAGGTTTTCTCTTTGAAATGGACGCTCTCTTTCGCTCAAAAGCAGATGCAGGCTATGTGGGCTACTTGCAGACCGACTACGAACCCATTCAAGGGCTTCACTTCATGGCAACCGGGGAGATTC
>JAKVCH010000051.1 GCA_022447485.1 Polyangiaceae bacterium
AAGGCCTTGGACATGGCCTTTGGCTTACGAGTCAGCGCTGAAGACGAGATGGACGGCCTCGACTTGAGTGAGCATGGCGGAGAAGCTTATCCAGAAGAGGTGGACAGCTGGGTCCCCGAGGCTCCTGAGGCTCCGGCCCCTCTCGCTGCCGAGTAAAGAAGAGCTTCGCCTAGCTACAGCGCTCCATCCAAAGAGATGAAGCGCTGTTCAGGCCGTCCTGGGGATTAGGTTCGACAGCAAGTCGAACTTTTACCTCAGCGACGGCCTCGTCTTTTGGCGCTGGCTAGCGAATTTGCGGCGGAGTGTAGACATCACAGGGGAAGTCAATGTCGAGCACTTTTTGACCGCTATTGATCGACTCACAAGCTGAGCCAAGGAGTTCGATGGTGCTCTCGCCGACAACGCGCCAGCCATTTTCGCCAAAGAGACATGAGCGAGCTTGGACGACGATTTTCGAGAAGGCATCGTCGAGGCCAGACTGATTATTCGCGGTGAAGTACTCAGCTGGGTTCACCGACTCGTCAGCTGGTAGTCCAATGCCCAGGTTGGCAACCTTTTGCAGGTGTTGCCCGACGCTGGGGTCCAGGGACGGGGGAGTGCCAATGAAGACGAGATAGGTGGTGATATCTTCTAGATAAGCGTCGCTCACAGCCTTTTCGACCGCCGCATAGCCAGACGAAGCTCGTTTTTCTGAAAGCGCTTTTTCCTTTTGGCGACCGGAGGGTGCTTAGTGCTTTCGCGCGCGGCGGATGGTCATTCGCGAGTGAAAAGAGCGTTGTAGTTCTTGATCTGCTCCGGGGGCTTCCTTGTCAAAGGCAAGATCGAATTCAGCGCTCTGCAGGTTCTGAAATATCTTGTCTATCCAGGAACCAGAAAAAGGAATGGCCGCATAGTCGGGGTGCAGGCGATTTCCCCGCGCAGGATCGAGAGCTCCGTAAACCGATTGCCGGAGAGTCAGCCCATCCATCGTGCGTGGTATCTTGCCGACCAGTCGTCGCAATTGCACCGTATCGATGGTCTCGCCATCAGGAATTTCTAGAGCGGCGGCGAAGTACGCAGCGTCGCGGTGTCGGCCCTGCATGAGGCTAGAGAATTCCGTGCGCGCCATGGTCTCGAAGAGCCACTGACTCACCAACAGCAATGCACTCGACGAAGAAGGTGACCTGAAGTTGGCACCCCAGAAAATTTGAGCTCCATTTTTCTCGTCTTTTTGGGCGAAGCCCGCACTTGTTTCGTGCTTGAGTAGTCGAAGGAGTGTGGCTTTCTGCGTAGATAGGAAGAAAGCTTCCTTGCCGAGGGCATAGTGCAGCAGCAGTGGCGTTCCTTGCACCGGGAGAGTCTGGATCGTCACGTCGTCGACCGTCTCGCTTGTCACCTCTCCGAATTGTCCTGTGTCAGCCATGCGGAGGGTCAGCCCTGCCAAAAACAGAGAAAAACTGCTGCGATTTTTGATGTCGAGGATAGCGTAGAGAGGTAGTTGGGCGAGCTCATTTTCGGGAGAGAGTTCGTTCGCCTCGTTCTTCGGCTCAGGTGCATAGCGGAAGAGCGTTCGGGCAACGTCGACGTTGTCATCCATGCCGATCAGTACGTAGTCGCCCAGCCAATCCATGGCATCCAGCTCTTGACCTGCCCACTGACGCAGCCAGCTATTCTCTTGTGGCTTGAGTGCAAGCGCAGCGCTCATGCCTCGAGGAGACTCGACTCGTGAGATTCTTGTGGGTCCTGTCAACCCTTCAAGTTCGCGCATTTCTTGCTGAGCAAAGACTGGCAAGATGCGTACGTCAGCCTGGAGCTCTGCGTCTTCCGGAAATTTGAAACGCAGGGCAATGGGGTCGAAAAACTCACCCCAGTCTCTTTCGTACCTCTCGACAAAGACTTCATAAGCCGCTTTCTCCTCTGCTGTTACGACAGTGGGCGTCGGTCGATCGATCAGAGGAGTGAGGTCTTGTGTCCTTCCCCAAGAGGAGCGTGGGTCGTGGTTGCCCACAATAGGACTGCCGTCAAAGTGATTGATTTGGGCTGGGGAGAGGAGCTTTTGTTCAATGAGTTGTTCTCGGTTTTCCGCCATTTTTCCGTGCAAGAGAGCCGAAAGGAGAAAAGCATGTCCTTGTTCGATCAGTTCATACTCGGCAAGGGCTCGGCGGGCATCAGTAATTCTTCGCTCAGGACTTAGGTTGGCCTCGATAAACCGATCGCTGGCATAAAAGAAAATATCTGGCGTCGACTCAGCGTCGCGTCTCCACATATATTGAAAATCTAGTTCATCTTTCAGGGCGGGACGCTTCTTTGCGAGGGTGTCGAAGACAGACGCGAGGGCGTTTTCGCTATTGCTGAGTAAAAGGTAGGGTCCGACTTCGGCAATGAGTCGATGGATTGAGTGATCGGTGGATGCGGTGCTCTCAACCTGCTGTCCTGCTATTTCTATCCGCGCCGTGTGCGGGGTTTCATCTCCTAAACGCAGCGCAAGTGCTGCGTCGAGCATTTTTCGCAGCAGAGTACGGCGACCTGGCGTGGGCCTGATGACTAAAGTCACATCACTTCCTTGGGCCAAAAAAGGGTCACTGCCCACGAGGATGAGCTCGTCGACGAAGGCTTTGCTTCTTTCTGCAGGCTGTGATGCTTCTGGCAGACCAAGCTTTCGACGGTAGCGTGGGATCAGACCTTTAACCTCCGCCTGGGTCGGATAGAGTTGAGCTACTGGTTCGAGATAGAGTTCTACTTCCTTGAGCAGTCGCTCGAGGTGGCTCAATTGATGGCCATGAATTACATAGAAGTCAGCGGGAGCGGCTGCGAAGATCGGAGGGCTATCCTTCTGAGCGGCTACGCTTTGCAGCATGGTCTTCCAATCGTGGCGTCGTAGCTCAGGGGAGCGCAGTTCTCGAATGGGTAGCGTTGGCGAAAATTCTTCTTTCTTCACTTTCGCCTGGCGGTAGGGCTGTAAAGCGGCATCGATTGACTCCCAGCCCGAGGAGAAAGCCAGGAGATCCCCCAATCCTCTCTCTGCTCGTTGTTCCATCCAGTCCTGGTTCGATGGTTCGATCTGTGGGTCGTAGAGCTCCGAAAGACGCCGATTGGCGAAGCGCTCAAAGGCTGTTTCCCGGCGACTTTCACCCAAGTGGTGTCCAAGAGCCCGCCCCCAATCGGCAAGCTGAAGCAAAGTCACCTCGTCTTGCTTGCGGGGAAGCTGCAGGACCAGTGGGCGTTCGGTAGGGCGCCAAACATTCAGCTGGTCGTAGTCTTCAAAAGCGGTGAAGAGTCGCGCGTCTTGGACCTTTGCTGGATTCGCCGTGAGGACCCATAGCCACTCGCCTGCTAGCAGGCGATCCTCCGGCGCGTCCTTGACAGGTGAACCTTCTGCTGCCGTCGCGCGGATGTCTTGATTAGAAATAAAAGCGAATTGTATTTCGCTGCCCTCTACGTGGATCTCTGCGCTTGGTAGGAAGGTAGCGGGGTCTTGGTCGTTTTTCACCAGAGCAAATGATTCCCTCTTCCAGTCCTCGGGCAATTCATAGACGAGCACCGTATGGGTTGCCGATACCTGCATTTGGGCCCGTAGCGGTAGCGAGAGCAGGCTGCCTCTCTTGGTCTCTACCGGACCCTCGAAGGGTGTCGGAAAAACAGGTGTCGCGGGCGCCGCGGGTGCGAGAGCTGCCGGAGGTGGCTCGACGGGTTGTGGCGGCTGCGTGGGAGCGCGACAGGCGGTGATCAGGAATACCGCAGCGAGTTGCCAACGTCGTAGAGCAAAATGAAGCATGAGGGGCCTATAGGGGAAGGAGCCCGAGAAGTCCCACCCTGGGCTTCGCGCAACGACTCCGCTGACTATCAGGTTGGAAGAGCGGCGCGTCTGGTCGTGTCGAGCCCTCCTCGGTCCTGTGCAGACTGGCTTTGTTCGGCGAGAACCGTGCTCTGCCGTGCTCCTGGGGATTAGGGGCAGGCACTGATTCTCTGCCAAATACCTGCGCCCGAGGCCCCAGGCTGTAAACTGCCGCAATCGTTTCCGATCCAGACGCATTCGAAAATGTAGTCGCCCGTCAGTCCGTAACAGCCGGCATTCTGGCCACTGTAGGGCGTGCAGTCTTGGTACACAAAAGTGCCTGTAGGAGCAGAGCTTCCGTCGTACTCTGAGTAACCATTGCAGTAACTGCCAGTTCCACCGGTAGCGCCAGTTCCGCCAGTTCCGCCCGTGCCACCAGAGCCACCAGATCCACCGGTAGCGCCCGTGCCGCCAGTTCCGCCGCTTGCGCCCGTGCCGCCAGTTCCGCCCGTGCCGCCAGTTCCGCCCGTGCTGCTGTTGCCGTCTTCTCCATTGCAGACGTATTCGGTGGCAGAGACCTCAGCTGGTTCCAAGATGCCGTTTGAGTTTGCATCGAGGCCGGCTTCAATCTTCAGGCCGCCGTTCGAACAATTCACGCCTGCAGACTCTAAACTGATTTTGAGGAGAGAGGTGAGGCCATCAGAGCCGTCTTCACCGTCCTGTCCGTCCTCTCCGTCCGCGCCATCAAGACCATTGCAAATGAAGGTGGTGAAGTCGATTTCGTTGAGTGATAATTGTTGATCGTCGTTCGTGTCGGTCCCTATCTGCAACATCTGACCACCATTAGGACAGTTGGTGCCAGGAGGTTCCGGCGTGGCGATAACCAGTGCATTCCCAGCGCTCGACGCGCCGCCCGCTCCCCCTGATGCGCTGAAGGTGCCGTCGCAAATATAACTTATTTGTGAGACTTCCTCTGCACTCAAAATTCCATCACGATTCTGGTCGAGACCAGTTTCCAACTTCTGACCGCCCGAGGAGCACTCCATTCCTGCAGGAAGGTTTGAAACAACAATCAGAGAACTTAGACCGTCGGCGCCATCTTGTCCGTCGGCGCCATCGCCTCCGCTTAAGCCGTCCATGGCGGGAGACCCGGGAGGACCATCCGAGCCAGCGGTACCGGAGGCTCCTGTGGCCCCATTGCATACGTAGGCGATTGAGTTGGTCTCTTCTTGATCGAGGCGACCATCTGCGTTTTCATCGACGCCTGCACTGAACTTGCTCCCGCCCAAGCTACCACAGACAGAGTCGGGGCTTGCTTCTTCGACGAGCAGAAGCACCTCGACACTCGCTCCTGCTGAGCGGCCCTGGGGGCCGTCGTTGGAGTCTGCCTTCGTACATGCTGCTGGTGAAGCAGCTAGACCAGCAAAGAGGCACGAACGACAGAAAACCCGTAGTTGGCTTTCGATGAACATATTACTAGCAACGGACAAAGACACCGTTGACCAGAAAGTTGATTCATTTTGAGACCAGAATATCTCATCGACCCGCCATGGGGTTTCCGTGCGTTCTTTGGGGTTTCGTTAGGCACTTCCGAGAATTCGGCGCGCTGCGGATTCAGAGAGGATCTGGTGGCGTTGCTGAAGAGTTGGATCGGAGTCGAGCAGCACCAAGAGGGCATCACGCTCGGCGCTTGTCTTGAACTCGAGTCCGATCAAGGCCCGTCCGACTCGTTCTCCCGAGTACTGGTAGTTGAAGTAGCAGAGGTTGGCCCCTCCGCGGATCTTGCTCAGAAATTCGTGCAGTGCTCCTCCTCGCTCTGGAAATTCGTAGCGCAGAAAGAGCTCGTTTTCGAAAAGGCGGGTGTCGTAAGGAATGACTCGAAAGAGAGCATCTTCTGCATCTGTGATGTCTTCGACTTTGATGTTGGCGTGGTTGGAGCGCTGGATCACGCTATCGAGTTGGGCAGGAGTCGCGTCAATCCCGATTACGGGATAGGCAGAGTGGGCATTGGATTTTCCATACTGGAACTCCACGATATTTTCATCGCCGAAAATTTCGATCAGGAGCTGCAGGAGCGAGCCGCTCTTTTCGGGAATTTCGAAGCGCAGGTGGTAGCGTGTTTTGCCCTCGAGCCCGGCTCCCGCAGCAATCACGGCAAGCTGGGAGAAGTCCATATTCGCGCCACAAGTAACTGCCAAGACGCGCTTGCCCAGGAGCTGGTCTTTCTCTTGGAGGAGGCCAGCAAGGCCGATGGCGCCGGCGGGCTCAATGATGCGGCGACGACCGTTCCAGAAGAGGCGAATTGCATTACAGACTTCCTGATTGCTGACCGTGATGAATTCGTCGATGAGTTCTTGGCAGAGGGGCAGAGTCAGGTCGCCAGTTTTCTGTACGGCAGTGCCATCGCAGAAGATATCCAATTCGGGCAAGGTGACAGGGTGGCCGGCTTCTATGGCGGCTTTCATTGACGCTTGCCCCTCGCCCTCGACCCCGACAATTCGAATACCTGGCATATAATGCTTGAGCCAGCAGGCCGCGGAAGCCGCCATGCCGCCGCCGCCCACCTGTAGATAGGCTACGTCGAAAGGGCCTTTTCCTGACATGACGACTTCGTCAGCGAGGGTGCCTTGGCCTCCCATTGTCACGAGATCGTCGTAGGGATGGATGAAGGCCTGATTCTTTTCCTCCGCAAAGGATTTTGCGGCCCGGTAGGCTTCGTCGAAGGTATCTCCCACCAGCTCGATATCTGCGAACTCTTGCCCATGCAGAGCGACGGCCTTGCGCTTCATCATAGGTGTCGGTCGGGGCATAAAGATGGTGGCGTGACAGCCCAAGGAGCGAGCCGCGAGGGCCACGCCTTGAGCATGGTTCCCAGCTGAGGCGCAGACGACTCCGCGAGCTCGGACGTCCTCGCTCAATGTAGCCATTCGGTTAAACGCACCGCGCCACTTGTAGGCATAAATCGGCGGCTGATCTTCACGCTTCACCCAGACTTCAGTCTTGGTCCCGATATCGAATCGTTCGAGGGGCGTCGGTTCGCGCACAGCGTAGACGCGCTGTCGCGCCATAAGAATTTCATGGAAGAGTGAATCTCGCAGCGTACTCATAGGAAGCCTCCGATGAAAGGGAGCTGAGCCTAGCTTGCCCAAGCTCTCGCCTCCGTTTCTACAGGGAGTAGGGCTTTCATGCGATCTTTTCTTTGAAGGCGGGGAAAAGCACGAGCTCAGGTCTTCGAGGAGGCGTTTCTTGGAGGCCCTGAGCTATCGCTGGCCGAGCTAGACGACCCAGCGCCGAGGGCGAGTTTCGTCGCGTAGTTACCCATTTTCCCGCCAGTCACTCCGGCGAAATCTTCCGGAAGAGTGGATTACTTGGAGATTCATCGAGCCCATGAGCGCGGATTGCTGAAAAGGCCCGCATAAGGCGATTCCAGTGGCTTTCGTTGGGGATCTTTCCGGAAACCTTGCCAGCGGTCGAATGCGAGTTTCTCCTCTCTCGATGACCAGCGTGCTTCTGGATGGATGCAGGCAAGCGAAGACAAAAGCGCTGCCAAGACTCTTTCTTCGAAAACAGGGCGTAGCGCTGTTCGCCGAAGGTGCTGCGGCAAGGGGGCACCTGCTGGCCTTGTCCGATTCAGGGGCCCCAGGCCCTCCCCCAGAATAGATATCTTGGAGATCTCATGAAAGAATTTGGATTGCTCATCGACATGGATGGCGTCATTTATCGCGGAGGCGAGCTCATAAAAGGCGCCGCCGAATTCATCAATACGCTCGTTGACGAAGAAGTGCCCTTCCTCTTCCTGACAAATAACTCACAAAGGACCCGTTTAGATATCGCCACGAAGCTGCAGCGAATGGGGCTTCGTATTACTCAAGAGCATATTTATACCTGCGCGATGTCGACGGCTCGCTTTATTGCCCGTCAGGGTGAAGGATCGACAGCTTTTGTGATTGGCGATGGCGGGCTGATGAATGCGCTCAATCGTAACCAGATTGCGATTGTCGATAAAGACCCCGATTATGTTGTGATTGGCGAGGGGCGTAGCTATCCGTTCGAGATGCTCGAGCAGGCAACCAACCACATCATTCATGGTGCCAAGCTCATCGCAACCAATATGGACCCGAACTGCCCGACGTCGAATGGCACGAGGCCTGGCTGTGGAGCGGTCGTCAAGCTGCTCGAGTTTGCCACTGGTGCTCGAGCCTTTGATCTCGGGAAGCCCAGTCCTTTGATGATGCGCGACGCGCGGAAGCTACTCGACCTTGATGCGAAGCATACCTTTATGATCGGAGATAATATGGGAACCGATATCCTGGGCGCTGTGCAGCTGGGCTACAAGAGCGTCCTCGTTCTTTCGGGAAGCTGTAGCAAGGAAGACGTGGATCAATATGCCTTCACGCCGAGCGCGATCGTCAACAGCATAGCCGATCTGAGCCTCCCTTACCTGAAGGAAATGCTTGCCACACCGCCGCGTGTTCAATCTCAATTTCCGAAGGCAAGCTAAGCCCTTAGTCCTCGGGCTTGGGCTCGATACCCATTGTTGCGCTCGCAATTGCCCGAGCTTGAGCGTTCAGCCTGGAGAGCACGCAGGAGCCCTCGTCTGTCCGACGAAGCCCTTCGATTAGGGTTCAATAAAGATCAGCTCATTGCGACCGAGGTTTGTCACGTAGACTGCATTTCCGTTCCCATCTGTCGCTAATTGCTTGAGCGTTGTGAAGCCGGAGGTCTCATAAACGAACTGAGTGCTCCAACCTTTTGCTGGTTCAAAATGTGAGAGATAATGCTCTTCTCCGGAGAGTGGGAAAACACGAGATAGATGCCAGGCAACATAGGCTTCGCCATTGGCTGAGACGCTAAGGTTCACTGACTCGATGCCCTCAGAGATTTGAGGAGGCGATAGTTCAAAAGGTGCGCTCCAAGTACCCGTCTCTTTATCAAAGCGCGTCACAAACAGGTCGCTCTCATTGGCGGTGAAGTCATGCGCGCGGGAGAGGTAGGTGACGAATAGATTCCCGTTTGCGTCAGCAGCGAGTTGAAAACTGAAGATGGTGAAGTCGTCTCTTGGTGTCAGCTCAAGAGGGGTTGCGGTGCTAGTCGTACCTCTATCAGCGTAGGCATGGCGGATGACTTTCAGCCGATTGACATTGGCCAAGTTGATGCTGGCCGGTCCTTCAACACTATCAAGAAAAGCTGCTGTGATTGTTCCTTCGTCATCGACAACAAATTCGCGGGAACTCAGAGAATCGCCCGCTGTGGTCGCTAAAATTGCTGGAGTGCTCCAATTATCCTGGGCTTGATTCGAAATGGTGTACTTCAGCTCAAGAGATTCATCGGAAACAACCCAGGCGGCATAGCCAGAGGAACTGACTGCTGCTCCCGTGAAAATCGTCAGGTTGGTAAAGTCAGCTGGGCCAAGATTCGTCGGAGTGAGCCAAATATCATTCGCTGTCTTGCGAAGAACGCGTGCGCTTGTCAGAGAACTGGAACCATCGGCCACTGCAGCAAGAGCGAGGAAGCTGCCATCAGCTTTGAATGACGCTGATACTGTTGAGTAGCTCTGCGAATAGGACTGAACCGATGATTCCCACGAAGTACCATCGAAGAAGCGCACATCAGAGGTGGAGGTTCCGTCGAACTCATTTGTTCCCGACACAGTGACAGCTTCGCCACTGTCGTTAATCTCGAATGCGTGAATGAATTTGCCAGAGGAAGTCTCCAAGGGGTGAACAGTCTTATCCCAGGTGCCGCCGTTCCAGCGCCAAAGCTCATAGCGTCTGTCGGCAAACTGGTTTTCATCCGCAAGCGTCCAGAGCCCCATTCTTTCACCGCTCGGGCTGATCCGGAATTCGCCCAAGGCGAATTCCCATCCGTTAGGTGCAGGTTGGCGGCTCACCTCGGCTGTGCTGGCAGTCGAAAAGTGAATATCTGTGGCTTGCGTAGCATTTCCGGAGAGGTCTGTAAGTGCCGGGTTCACGCGGATGGTGTAGGTGGAGCCGGGCTGGAGAGGTTCGTCTAAGTCGAGGAGTAGGTTTTTTCCACCGAGCCTCGTTGTTCCCGGTACTGGTTGACCGTAGAAATCCAATAGCTGTAAAGCATCGCCTTCGCTCTGATCGATCTGAATCCCTTCACCAAAGATAACGGCAACACTTGAAACTGTGTCGTGAGATATTTGAGACCCTGCGCTTGGTGAGCTTGCAATAATTGTGGGAGGAATAATATCTTCGATTTCCTCACAGTTTTGAGAACCATCAACACACAAGCAGATTCCCTCGGAGCAGAGGGGGCGTGCGCCGCTGCAGGCGGTTTGCACTACCCAGAGTCCGGCAATGCACTCCCGAGGGATCAGTCCTCCAACGCACTCCTTGGCCCCTGGAACACATTCGGTGCAATCGCAGGTATTCCAAAGTCCGCCACTACAGTTTTGCACGCCGGTACGACCTGAATCACAAGCACAAGCTCGAAGATTGCCCTCGGGGGCGCAGGCACAAACGTTGTCTTCGTCAATTTCGCCATCGCAATCATTATCGGCGCCATCACAGACTTCGAGGGCTGCTGAATGAACCGCCGCTGTGCCGTCGTCGCAGTCTGTGCTGCGCAACGAGCGCCCCTCGAGAGGGGCACAGCTCAGGATGGATTCTGAAGAAGCGTCGCCAAAATTATCGTCGTCGGCATCTACATACCAGGGAACTTCCCTCGTATTTACGTCGACCTGGCCGTCGCAGTCGTTATCGATATCGTCGCAGATTTCGGGATGGCTTGGGTAGCGGCGATAGTCTTCATCGTCACAATCGTCTCCACAGAGAAGTTCACCCTCGCGATTTTCATTGCAACAGGCCGCATCGATGTAGCCATCCAAATCTGCGTCGAGGTAGCCGAAGGTGGAGGGATCGCAGTCTTCGTCGTGTGTGGAATCAGTCGCGCTACAGACCTCACTATTTCCCGGAAAGCGATTCGCATCTTGGTCGTCGCAGTCGTCACCAAGTCGCTCACCGCTAGCGTCGATGCAGTCGAAGTCGATATGTCCATCTCCATCACGGTCGGGTGCCTCAAAACGACAGCTATTGAGAGTATGCGAGCAAGAGTCGATCGTACATTCAATGCCGTCATCACAGAGAGGTGCAACTCCGAGACGACAAAATCCACCTTCACAGGTTTCGACACCGTTGCAGAAGACTTGGTCGTTGCACTCTGCGTTGGTGCTGCAGGGCTCGTCAGTGACTTCTCCTCGAGGCCCATCAAAGGAGCCCGTTTGATCGCTCGAAGATTCGGGGTCTGACTCCTCGTTGGTCTCGCAGGCGAAGGCCGACAAGCTGAGCAAAAGAGGGAGCGTGAGACGGTGCAGGCGCATGATGCGCTCCTATCAGCTTGTTTTGAAACTCTCAATCTTGTTGCGGTGCAGCCAGGACTTGTTGTGAAAAATTGAAAGCGCTACCTTTTTATGCGAGAGTATGCTTTGCATGGAACAACTCCATCTTCTGCTTGATGAGACTTTAGTACCGCTTTATTAATTTGCTCTAGGAGCCTTCAGAGGATTGTCCACGAGCTCAAGAAGAACCGCTCTCTTGTCCATTGAGCCCAGCCCGAACAATTGATATCGCCGCACCATGGGTTTTCGCCGAGCTTTCTGCTCCATCCTTTTTTTCTCGCTGAGCCTTTTCGGCTGTAGCGACGACACTGCTGAAGAAGCTTCCACAAGGGACCAGCGTGATGGCTTTGGTCTTGGCGGAGCCAGGGGTGAGCTGACGGAGGTTCCGTGTGAATCATCCAGCGATTGTGATGATGGCCTTTTCTGCACGGGCAAGGAGGTCTGTGAAGATGGATTTTGTCGCCGAGGCGTGGCGACAGAATGTGATGATGGCATTGCATGCACGATTGATACCTGCTCACCAGTTGAGGATGGCTGTTCTTTCAAAGCTCCTGACGCTGACGGCGACGGTCACGGCGACATCAGCTGTCGCGGGGCGAACGACGAGCTTCTTGGTGATGATTGTGATGATGCTGATCCTAACCGTTATCCAGGTAATCGCGAAGTTTGCTCAGGAGACCCCCTGCACGATGAGGATTGTGACCCAGCTACTTACGGCTACCTCGACGCTGATTTAGACGGAGTTGTCAGCGCTACCTGCTGCAACGAAGATAGCACAGGGGAGATGACCTGCGGAGCTGATTGTGATGACTTTGAACGACGGCGATTTCCCGACCATCCCGAAATCTGCGACGATATCGATAACGACTGCGACGGCAAGGTCGACGTAAATACGAGGGAAGTTCCGTGGTACGTAGATGCCGACGACGATTACTTTGGGGATCCCGCATCAGACGTTGAATTGAGTTGTGCCCCGCTGGAAGGTCGCGCGCTGCGAAGCACAGATTGTGACGATGGAACGGCAGCGGTTCATCCCGCAGCTCTCGAAGTCTGTG
>JAKVCH010000510.1 GCA_022447485.1 Polyangiaceae bacterium
AGGTTTGATCTTCAATGTCCCAAATTCTGTTCGTCAGCCCTTCCAGGAATTCACGGTCGTGTGATACGACAATAAACGTTCCTTCATAGTTTTTCAATGCAGATTTGAGGACTTCTTTACTCTGAATATCGAGGTGGTTCGTTGGCTCGTCGAGAAGTAGCGCGTCGGGGCGACCGACCAGCACTTGGGCGAGAAGAACCCTGAGCTTGTAGCCGCCGGAGAGTACAGAAAGAGGTTTTTCGAGCTGTCCCTCGGGGATTCCTAATCCGAGAAGAATCTCTTTGGCTCGGGCCTCGAGAGTATAACCATCGTTGTGAGCGATGATTTCGCTGAGCTCATGAACTTCTTGAGGGTCGACTTCTTCGCCGAGGTTATCCATTTTTTGCAAGGCGTTATAGACCTCTTGGTCGCCTTGCATGGCCACATCGACAATTCTCTCTTCGTCGGCAAGAAATTGATCTTGGCGCAAAACGCCGAATCGTAATTCTTTACCAAAACTAAGCTCTCCTTCATCGGATGCTTCATCACCGATCAGGATTTTCATGAAAGTTGATTTTCCACTTCCATTGGCCCCGACCAAACCATAGCGCTGACCTGGGTTGAGCTGGAGCGAGACGTCCGAAAATAGCTCTTTTGGTCCGAAGCGTTTTCCCAGTTGGCTGATGTAAATCACCAGGGCGACTTATGCGTCAGGCGCAGCGAAGGCAATTCAAAGCAGCCAGTTTTTTCAAAAAAGACGGCTCTCTGCCTCAAGTGAACGCGTTTTTCGTGGGGCTATCCTTATGGGTCGCCGACTTCGTTTGGCACCGGGGAGATGGCGAAGGCTGAGTTAATCACCCCCACGTGGGAGTAGGTCTGGGGGAAATTGCCTGATTGGTCCCCGGTTTTGGGATCGATATCTTCCGCGAAAAGGCCGACGTGGTTCGCGTAGGTCAACATCTTCTGAAAAACCTCTTCGGCTCGAGTTTTGAAACCCAGGCGAGCAAGAGCTTCCACGTACCAGAAGCCGCAAACCGTAAACGTTGCGGTGTGATCTTCGCCCAGTCCATCATGATGCAAGTAACGATGCATCAAGTGACCGTTGACCAAGAGTCGCTTTTCGAGAGCCTGGAGGTGCCTCAATGCTTTGGGGTGGTCCTTATCGAGGTAGCCGAGGTTGATCATCATCAACATGGCGGCATCCGGGTTTTGGCTCGTCGTGGAGTCGGCGTAAAAACCGCCCTCCTCATTCCAGCAGTGGTTTTCAATCAAGTCTTGCGCTCGTTGAACAATCGCTTTTCCTGTCGCTGCTAGTTCAGCATCATCATGCACTTCGCCAATACGAGTCGCTACACGCCCAGCCACCCAGTGAAAAAGTAAGGAAAATGTGTGTACGCGATTATCGTCGCGAATTTCCCAAATTCCTGCGTCAGGTAGCTCCATCGTGGAGTTCACGTGTTCGAGAAGGTGTCTAATCAATCGGAAAGAGGTGCCCGAGAGGTGGTTTTCAAATCGGAAATCGAGGAAGAAAGGCGCTATGGCGGCAATCACCTCGCCATACACATCAAACTGCACCTGTTTCGCTGCTCCGTTTCCCACCCGTACGGGGCCTGAGTTCTTGAAGCCGCTCAGCGTTTCGATCTCGATTTCTGTGAGCTCGGTTTCACCAGAGATACCGTAGACCGGTTGGAGGTTGTCATTACTGAGGGCAATATTTTTAATGAAGCCCAGGTAGGCCTCCAACTCGTCGATATGCCCAATGCGTCGCATCGCCCGAAGAGTGAAGTAGGCGTCTCGTAGCCAGCAAAATCGATAGTCCCAGTTCCGGCCCGAACCGATGACTTCGGGCAAGCTGGTGGTGGCTGCGGCGGTAATCGCGCCTGTATCTTGGTATTGGTGTAACTTCAGGGTGAGCGCTGAGCGAACGACTTGTTTTTGGAAGCGTCCAGGTAAGGAAATATGTTTCACCCAGCGCTCCCAATAATCCTTCGTATTGTTGTAGAATGTCAGAGCGGTTTCTGCGAGGGCCGCTTCGAGCGGCTCTCCCCAGGTGAGCACGAGCCAGAGCTCTTCTTCTAGAACAAAGCCTTTTTCCTCAACAACGTAGCTGAGCGGCATATTGGTTGTGAGTCTGAGTTTCTCGCCAGGAATATCGTAGGTGAGGTGATTGGAGGAGAGGAAGACTTCGGGCGTAATGCGCCCGTAGTCCCAGGTGGGCCGGCAGCGAACCTGCACCAGTGGCTCCCCGGCTATCCGCCGTACGCGACGAATCAGCATATTCGGCTTAAAAGTTCGCTGATATTGGTGAAATCGCGGCGCGAAGTCCGTTACTTCGAAACTGCCTCGGGGCGATTCGAAGGTTGTGCGCACCAGATTTGTATTTGCGACATACTCTTGTTCCGAGGTCCAATCGGCAGAAGGCGGTTGAATCGAAAAGAATCCACCCTTTTCCGTATCAAGCAGGCCTCCGAATACGGGACTCGAGTCGAAGCGAGGCCAGCAAAGCCAATCGATGCGGGCATGGTGATCGACAAGGGCTTGGTAGGAGCAGTTTCCAATGAGTGCGTGGTCCATCTAACTCCGCTTTATTTCACAGCAGCGGAGGGAAGCCTAGAGTTCTTTCACTCTTTTCCTTGAATGACCTGCCCCTTTTTAATGGAACGCAGCTCGGGAGAGAACGATAAGTACTCGAAACAATCTGGCCCTATTCCCTGCACAAATGTAGTGGTACAACGCCCCATGCCAAAGAGCCAATTGATTGTTGCTTCCACACGTCTCCCGGTGACCATGCAGCGGGGCGAAGAGGGGTGGAGCGTCACCGATAGTACGGGTGGTTTAGTGACCGCCCTCGCGGCTGTTCGTGAAAAACGAAAGTTCACTTGGCTGGGTTGGCCGGGCGCTTATGTCGCTCGACAAGAAAGGCGCT
>JAKVCH010000511.1 GCA_022447485.1 Polyangiaceae bacterium
GTTTGCATTTTTTCAACCCGCCCCGGTGGATGTACCTGCTCGAGGTGATTCCAGGCGCCGACACTGACCCGGCCGTCGTTGAAGCTGCAGCAGACTTCTGTGACCGCGCCTTAGGAAAAGGGATAGTTCAATGTCGTGATACTCCCAATTTTATCGGGAACCGTATTGGCATCGTTGAGATGCTGCTTACCCTGCGAGCTGCGGCAGAAGAGAACCTTACCGTAGAAGAAGTCGACTTCTTAAACGGACCTCTGGTAGGCCGTCCGAAAACCGGTACGTACCGCCTGGGCGACATGGTGGGTATCGATGTGCTGGCTCATGTGGTGGAGAACCTGAAGAACGGGCTGCATGGCGATCCAACCTCAAAGAATTACGATCCTCTCCACTCACTGATGGAAACCCCGCCAGTTGTCGAAAACCTCATCAAAACAAAGCGCCTGGGCGATAAAACAGGCTCTGGCTTCTACAAAAAGTCGAAAGACGACGACGGAAAAAGAGTCATCCTCTCCCTCGACTTAAAGACCTATGAATATCGACCGCGTCAGGAGCCAGAATGGCCGGATCTGCAAGCGAAGGCCAAGCTGATGCCCCTGGCCGGACGCCTGGAGACACTCTTCAGCGACCAGGGTTCCGCCGGGGCATTTGCTCGAAAGCTCTGGTTCCCACTCTTCAACTATTGCTCCTTCGCGGTCGGAAGAATTTGCGCCACGCCGGCTGAGATTGATCACGCTATGTGCTGGGGGTATGGCTGGCAGAAAGGCCCCTTTGAACTTCTCGACCTAGTCGGGCCAGCGAAGGTCGTCGAACACCTCCAAGCTGAGGGCATCGAGCCAGCAGAGTTTCTGCTCCAACTTCTTGAAAAAGAGGGCAAAGCCGCCTCGATTTACTCACGAAAGAGTGGCCCTCCAACACTTTGGACACCTCAAGGGAAACGCGAGCCAATTCCGCGCCCCCGCGGGGTACTTCGTCTCGACGAACTAAATGCTCCGCCCTTAAAGGCCAATTCATCAGCAGCGCTTCTGCACCTGGGAGACGGCATTGCTTGCCTCGAATTTCGATCGAAGGCGAATATCCTCGATGCCGGGGTTGTGAGCTTGATGTCAGAAGCTCCTGAATGGCTGCTAAGCGAGGGCTACCGTGCACTGGTGATTGGAAACTCCGGAGAACACTTCTGTCGAGGTGCAAACCTCATGCATATTGCTGGATTGATTGCCCAGAAGAAATTTGATGGTATCGAATTAGCCATTCGCGAGCTTCAAGATGCCGTGATGAATCTGCGGCATGGTGCAATACCCGTCGTTGCCGCGCCGATTGGGCAAACACTCGGCGGAGGCACTGAGGTCTGTTTACACTGCGATCGTATCCAAGCTGGAGCCGACCTCTTCCTGGGCTTGGTCGAGGCCGGGGTAGGGGTGCTGCCGGCGGGCGGAGGTCTCAAAGAGATCGCTCGCCGAGCCTCTGAATGGGCCGCAATGGTGCCCTCCACTGAGCCCTATGAGTTTGTGCGTCGAGGGTTCAATGCAGTCGCAACCGCCCAAGTGTCCAGCTCCGCCGAGGAAGCTCGCGAAAATGGATTCCTTACGCCTCAAGATACGGTCACCTTCAACCGTGCCCGACTTTTAGCCGACGCAAAGAAACGCGCCCTTGGCTTAGCCAACGGACAATACGTGCCTCCGAGTCGCGACCAATCAATTCGAGTCATCGGAGAAGCTGGCGGGGCGAACCTGGAGCTTGGCATCGAGCTCTTCGGCTGGGGCGGCTATGCCAGTGAATACGATAAATTCATCGCCAAGAAGGTCGTCCACGTCCTGTCTGGAGGCATGAGCCTCCGCAAAGACCTCATCGCTCAGGAACTCTTGGACCTCGAACGAGAAGCATTCACCTCTCTCTGTGGCGAAGAAAAAACCTTCGCCCGCATCCAACATATGCTGAAAACCAAGCGCCCCCTCCGTAACTAAGGACCGAAAGAAAACTCATGACGTTGAAGAATGCAGTGATCGTGGCGGCTCGCCGCTCCGCAGTCGCAAAATCTGGTCGCGGGGCCCTCAAGAATACTCGGCCCGACGAGTTTGGTGCTCAGGTCCTACGAGCGGCCCTGGACGATGCCAGTGTACCCCTTGAAATGGTCGAAGACGTCCTCGTCGGCTGCGCGATGCCGGAAGCCGAGCAGGGCCTCAATGTCGGAAGAAACCTCCTTCTGCATGCGGGTCTACCTGACTCAGTTCCTGGGGCAACAATCAACCGCTATTGTTCTTCCGGACTCCAAACGATCTCTATGATTGCAGAAAGAATCATGGTCGGGGCCATCGACATCGGTGTTGCTGGAGGCATTGAGTCAATGAGCATGATTCCGATGGGCGGCCACGTGACCCGCCTCCACCCCAAAATTGTCGAGGACCATCCTGAAATCTACATCAGCATGGGACTCACGGCTGAAAACGTCGCCAAAAAATATCAAATCTCCCGAGAAGCCCAAGACGAATTTGCCCTGCAGAGCCATGAAAAAGCACTCCGAGCAATTCAAGAGGGACGTTTTCAGGAGGAGATCGTCGCTCTGACGACCCGAGAAGGAAAAGAGTTCAAGATCGACGAAGGACCTCGCGGCGATACGAACCTTGAGGCATTGGCACGACTCAGACCAGTATTTGCTGCCCGGGGCTCCGTGACGGCGGGCAACTCATCACAAACAAGCGATGGCGCTGCCTTCAGCGTTCTGATGAGCGAAGAAAAGGCCAAAGAGCTCGGCTTGACACCTCTCGCTCGCTACGTCGGCTTTGCCGTAGCGGGAGTTCCCCCAGAAATTATGGGCATCGGGCCCGTCGCGGCGATTCCCAGGCTCTTAAAGCGTCATTCGATCGATCTCGATTCGATTGGCGTTATTGAACTCAACGAAGCCTTCGC
>JAKVCH010000512.1 GCA_022447485.1 Polyangiaceae bacterium
GGTCCCCTTGGGCGGCGTTCACCATCAATTCGACTCGTCTTTTGCCGAGTCGGTCAATTCCCAGGGAGCCGAGAAAGTCGATCAAGCTGAGCTCTCGTTTTGCCTCGATGCCCTGCAGAATCGTTTGACTTCGCTTTTTTCCGAGCTTTAGCTGTTTCTCTTGATGAATGATCAGGTTTTCGAGGGCCTCAGGGGTTTCATGCAATCGGTAGAGTCCGGCGGCATCTTCCAGCCCGAGCTGATCGACGAGTGCATGGCGAACAGAATCACCGATGCCTTGAAGATCGACACTGGTGATCCAACGCTTGATCTTTCCGATGGACTTTTTGGGACAGTCTTCGTTCTGACATTCGAGAATCACGCCCTCGCCCCCCTCTGTGTTACGCCGCCTGCCGACGGAGCCGCCACAGAAAGGACAAACCTCGGGGATTGGAATCGCCCGACGATGCGGGGGCCGGGAGACCACATGGGTCACCTTAGGGATGATATCGTTGGCTTTGATGACCCACACTGCATCACCGACGGCGAGCCCGAGGCGCTCCACTTCATCCCAATTCGCCAGCGAAGCATTCGACACAGTGGTGCCTCCAATACTGACTGGCTTCAGCTGGGCATTGGGAATCAAGGCACCGGTATGTCCTCCCGAGACGCTCACTGAGAGTAGCTCACTCAAGGCCCCCTCAGAATCAAACTTCCAAGCGACTTGGCCTTTGGGCCGACCCGCCGTGCTGCCTAATTCGATTTGGCGAGCGATGTCGTTGACTTTGACCACGACGCCGTCAATCCAAATCGGTAGGCTTTTTCTCTTTTCAACGACGCTTCGGTAGTAGGCCACCGCTTCGTCGGCACTCTCGGCAATCTTGTATTCAATCACCTGACAGCCGAGCTCCTGAATACGAAGCACCTTTTCCTCTTCGCTCAAAAATTGAACAGCTTCACCGTGGCGCTCTTCTTCGATATCGAAGGCAAAACACGAAAGTAATTCCGCTTCTTTGCCGTTCTTGCGACCCATAATCCCGGTCCCCGCATTGCGCGGGTTTTTTGATCGACTGGGGTCGACCCGTCCCCAGTCCTCGACCGTGAGAATCACCTCGACCCGCAACGCGCCAGTGAAGGGCTCTGGAAGAATCGCCGGCAGCCCCTGAAATTTAATGGCATTGGCTGTGATGTCTTCGCCCACTTGCCCGTCGCCACGGGAGATCGCCTGCACGAGGCGACCCTTTTCGTAGTAGGCCGCCGCGCTGGCGCCATCGCCCTTGAGGCTGAGGTGGACCTTTTCGTGAGGGCAACTCTTCTCGTACCATTGGCGAATTTCCTTTTCGGAATTGACCTTACTTTGACTCCCCATCGGGATTCGATGCTGAGCCTTCGTGAGCATGGCGTCGGCAGGCACGGGCGCCCCGACGCTGGCGAGAACCTGCGAGTGGGGAGCCAGGATGCGCAGCTCGTCTTCCAGAGCATCGTACTCATCGTCCTCCATCAAAGGCTGACCACCATAGTAGTAGGCTTGTTTGGCCTTGATAATTTGATTCTCTAATTCTGCTTGGCGGGACATCGGTGTTGTTTCGGCAAAGTTTGCAGCAGCAAGCTTGGGCCTGGGATTAACATTCGTTCCGCTGGAGCTCTAGGCTCTCCGGGTCAAGGGGCTTCTGTTCGCTACGGAAAGTCCTCCTGTGCCCCAGCGGCAAGTACTTCAATCGACGGAAAACTTCATTTAGAGCGAAATTTTCTCCCTAGAAAGTGAAGTGCTTTCAGGTTTTTCTTGAAAGCGCTTCTTATCCTGCTTTTGATAGTCAATATGCACAACTATTCTCTAAAGGGCTTTTCTTTACTTGGAGGTTTTTTCGCAGGGTGTCTTTTGAGCGCTTGTGGTCCGTCCGATGGCTTATCACCGGAAGAGGTTGCGTTGCTTCGTGCTGAAGAAGGAGCCTCAACTGCTCCGGGCGATTCCGCTGCAGTCGGGGCGGAGCAGCCCGGCGGAGCGGACCTCATGCCCGGCTTGACTCCCCTTCCTGGGGACGCAAACCCCGGAGATGCCGCCGATTCTGGCGGCGTAGGGACGCCGACCACGACGCCAACCGGCTCGTCCGGGGCTGGTCAGTTTGGCCAAGAGATTCAGGGGGGCTCCACCGCCTCAGGGTTCGAAATCATCGATTTGACGATTGGTGACGACAAATACCTCGTGCAAGCTAATCCGTGGCGCTCAGGCACGTCCCAGACCCTGAGCGTCGGCCAGGGGAAGGTGTTCAGTATCGACTCGTTGAGTACAAGCGCTCCAGACCCCTACCAAGTGATGACCTTTCCCTCAGTGTACAAAGGGGTAGCTCAGGGGCGCCAGAGGAGTGAAGGCAGCAACTTACCGAAGGCAATCAGTGAGCTCACCACCATCCCCACGGGCATGAAAACCAATACCTCTGCAATTAATTTCGGTGGCAACGCCACCTACGACGTCTACTTCACCTACGATGAAAACTATTCTGGAGGAGGCAGTCCGGATATCTACCTGATGGTCTGGTTTTCCTCCAATGCCATGAATCCGCTCATTTCTGGAGGTGATTATAGTTGCTCTGGGCAACCGCCGACGCATTTAGATGCTTGCACCGATCAAGGCTCTCTTACGGTGGGAGGCAAGACCTTTCATCGCTTTTATGGCGCAACGGGCAGTAGTCCTGTCATTTCCTATGTTGCCGAGACACCGATGGATGAATGGGAGTTCGATCTGAAGAATTTTATCGACGATGCCACTGCCAATAATTACGTGGATTCGTCCATGTATCTGCAGAGCGTGCAAGGCGGCTTTGAGGTGATTTCCGGAGGAGTCGGACTCACCATGGAAGATTTCTACGTGACCATTAATTGAGTTTCGTGCTTCGATTCGTTTCTTGGGCCAGGCTCGTT
>JAKVCH010000513.1 GCA_022447485.1 Polyangiaceae bacterium
CAGCGAGAGAAGCCGGTGTTTTGCCCCTCAACTTCCAGAAGAAGAGGCGAGCCTGTCGGTAGAGATTAAGAATTCCAATCAAGAGCTTACGCATTGTCAGTACCGTAGAGTTTTCCTAGGCAAGAACAAACGAGATCGAAACCTTGCTGCATTTTTCTTTGATAAAGTAGCCGCACGATGGGTGCCAAAATCCCGCTGATTTCGTCTTCTGTTCGATAGAGAGTTGTGTTGTCACTTTGCGGTATCAGCCATTGGCTGCGATTTGCCCTGAGGAAGGGGCCGAGAGACATGCCCCAGCACAGACGACGTTCGGGAACGAGCGAGTGGAGCCATTCAACGCGCTGCATGGGCTGTCGTGAGAGGCCATGCACTTCGAGATGCACCGCGGCACCTTCTCTGAGTTCAGTTCGAATGCGTGGAGTAAAATGATTCCATTCATAATCCGCAAAATGAGTCAGCTTTACCCAGACTTCTTTGGAGCAGGCCGGGAGGAGCGTTTCACTTCTGACCTTCCAATAAAACGGATAGAGACGACCATAGGGTCTCTGCGCATCGAGATGAAGTTCTTGATCTGTAAAATGTCTCACAGCGCGTCAGATTCCGGCTTCATGAGTGCTTGAGAGGAAGCGTATTGTTCTTGTCTTTGAGCGATTGATAGGGCTGGGGCAAAATCAGAGCGGTTTGACTGAGAAGATCTTCTGGAAATTCATGAGGAAAATCCTCCAGCCCCATCTGGCCATCGAAGGGACGGGGACAAAAGTACGTTCCAAAAAGAAGATCCCAAGCGGTGAGCAATAGGCTAAAGTTGCCCGATTGCTTCCAATCTTGATGATGGTGCCAGCGGTGAGCCTCAGTGGTGATGAAGATCCACTTCAACGGACCGACATCAGTCTCGGCATTAATATGATGGGCTGACATAAAGAGCATCACCAGGGTGCCTAGTGCAAAGGTTTCTTGGAATTGTGTGCCGATAAAACCAGCCCCTGCCCCATACCAAAAGTAGGTGAGAAAGGTTTCAAGCCCATGAGCACGGGCGCCGTAAGCTGCCGTGAAGTAGGGGATGGAGTGGTGGACAGTGTGCATTCTCCAGAATGCTGTTTCTCCAAATGAGTGGGCGCTGCGGTGGTACCAATAGACAAGAAAGTCGCCGCAGATGGCGCTACAGAAAAGAGTCAGGCCCAATCCCGCGAAAGATTGGGGGTCGAGAGAGAATAGGCTGGCCGGCGTTTCAGTGATTTGAAAGAGCCCACGGAGGTGTCCGAAAATCCACCAGCCGGCAAGGAGTCCAGCGCTAATGAGAAGCAGAGAGAAGCGCGCCTTGCGGATAAAGTCTCTCACATACTCTCCCAGGCTTTTTTCTAAGCCAGCTAGATAACCCGAGCGCTGCTCGAGCTCCGCATGGTTGGCAAACATCACCGCAGTACCTAAGGCCGCACTGAGAAAGACGCGATCGCTGACGAGCCAAGCGACCAGAAATGCAGCGGGTCCCAGAAAATAAAGCCGTAATCCACGGAATATCAGAACTCGGCGAGAGGGGCGCTGACTTCCCGTTGAGAACTCTGTCGGATGATAGAATCGTAGTTTCTCCTGAGGGTTCGACGGCATGACTAATTTGCTCCTGGGGATATTAGTGAGTGGTCGGATTACTATTTTGCCTGGAGGTTGTCGGCTTGTCGACTGCGTCCCGCACCCGAATGCGACGATTTTGCTCTAAGTATTGTTCGACCGCCTCAGCTAATTCGGGTCGCTCTACTTGATGAATCAGGTTTTTCTCAGAAAGAGGGTCTGTGGCCATTTCAGTGAGCGTTTCGGTGTTCTTGACCAGATCTTTGGTCCAGCGATATTGGGTGTCGGAGGCTGACACCATATCGGTACGTACCTTTTTATTCCTGTAAAGATACCAAGTTTCTGAGAGTGATGGTCGAGGGCGGCGATTTTTGAGCAGGTCCGGGATAGGGTAGCCGTCAATATTTGGCGGAGCAGGTGTATTCGTCCAAGCTAGGACTGTTGGGAAGATATCGACAAGGCTGACGAGTGCATCGGTGGTACCCGGCGTAATACCAGGTCCGCGTAGGAGCAGAGGAACTCGGACATTGGCGTCCGTGAGATCGCCACCGTGACCACGATGGGTCTTTAAGAAGCGCTCACCATGATCTGCGGTGAGAATCACGGCGATATTTTGTTTCTCCGCTAAGCGATCGATAAACTCTAGAAGCTGTCCCACGTGGCGATCAGTGTACTGTAGAATGAGATCGTACTTATCGAGACGAGATGTACCGAATTTGAGTTTCCCGTGACGTCGCCCGACACCATTATGTGGTTCAAAGTAATGAGCCCAGAAGAAGAAGGGCTCTTTTGCCTTAACGAGTTCTTTTAATTTTTTTCTGGCCAAGAATGTGACCCCGGGGTCTCCACGTTTTGAACGAGTTACCCGTTCAACCAACTGATAGCTTTCAAATTTTCCAGCAATATTCATCGATGGCTCGAGAAATTGAGAGCTGCCATCATCCACGACAGCAGCCGTTTTCATACCTCGATTCTGAAGGAGCTCGCTGAGGGTTTGGTGAGGATCGAACATGGGCAAAGCAAAGGCCTTCACCACTTTTTCACCCTTCTTTAGCTTTTTCTCATAAGGTTTGGGGAGCAGGCGAGTTCGATTCGTTTCATAGGCCCAGGTCCAATCAAGGCGTCGGGGGTAGACGCCTCGGAAGAGGGCGGAGAGGGAGAGAGAGGTCCAGGCGCCGGCGGAGTAGGCATGGTTGAACTTGAGTGCAGAATGGGCCCACTTTTTCATTTGAGGGGTTGTGTCTCGTGCGGCTCCGTAGAGGCTCATGCGGTCTGGGCGGAGGGTGTCGATCGTCACGATGATCACACTGAGCGGAGCGGGCGTTTT
>JAKVCH010000514.1 GCA_022447485.1 Polyangiaceae bacterium
GATGCGCAAATCCACATCAGGGCCGAGCGGGGTTTTTCGTGCATGAACTCCCAGAATTTTCTCTCTGCCTTTGATATCGGGATTGCCAACGGTGACCTGACGGTCAAAACGGCCAGGGCGCAGCAGAGCTTTATCGAGTACTTCTGGACGATTCGTTGCCCCGAGTAGCACCACGCCAGCCGTCGCATCGAACCCATCCATGCTGACTAATAGTTGGTTCAGCGTATTCTCTTGCTCACTATTTCCTCCCATTTGAGCAGTTCCACCAGAACGGCTCCTGCCAATTGCATCCAATTCGTCAATAAAGACAATGCAAGGCGCTCGCTTTTTTGCTTCTTCGAAGAGGTCACGCACTCGGGAAGCGCCAACGCCTACAAACATTTCTACAAAGTCGGAGCCACTCATGCGAAAGAAAGGCACTTTGGCCTCACCAGCAACGGCTTTTGCGAGCAGGGTCTTGCCTGTGCCCGGGGGGCCAACCAAAAGAACGCCCTTGGGCAACTTCGCACCCATCTTTTGGAATTTTTCAGGACTCTTCAGAAAGTCCACCACCTCGACAACTTCTTCAATCGCCTCATCGACACCAGCGACATCACTGAAACAAGTTCGGTTGTCGGGATCCACCTCCACCAACTTGGCCTTATTCCGACCAATATTGAGCGCGCTAGGCCCGCGGCCCATGCGCTTCATGATAAAGCCCCAAACTAAAAATAATAGACCGAATGGGAGCACCCAATTCAGGAAAAAGTCTTTCAAAAAAGAGTCTTCAATCCTGCCGCGAAACTCGATGCCATGCTGATGCATCAGAGCAATCAAGTTAGGATCATGAAGAGGGACCAATTGAAAGACCCTCTCCTGCTCTTCTTTTGCCTCACTTAATCTCAGACGCCAGGGCGTCTCCTTGCGTCGCACTTCGACATCGGCTTGAGCTTCTTTATCTTTCGCCTGGGGGTCTTTCTCCGAGCCAGGTTTTTTGTAGCGGCCGGTAATCAGGTGATTAGTAATCACCACGGCTTCTACTTTCTCGGCGACAACATCGTCGAGAAAATCGCTGTAGTCGATTTCCTTGGTGTCCGTGCCGAAGAAGATGCTCTGGAGGAGCATTAAGCCGGCGAAAACAAGAAAGTAGTAAACGATCGAAAAGCGTGCGCGCTTCTGCATAGCCTCTTTCAATAACTCAGGTCAGGACGTTGTCGACCCTCTTAGCTTCGAAAAGTTGTGAATAATTCTGCAACGTCCGCAAAAGACCACTAGGTGTGCATTTGCTGTCCTGGGAAAACAGCTGAGCTACTGGAGCCATTCCAAGCTCGCAGAAAAAGACTGCCGGGGGAGAGGAAAGCCCAGAAAGTCAAAATTGCTCGCGCCCGTGAGATTCTGTCCGCGAAAACGGAAAACGAGATGCTCAAAAGCCAATCTCTGGCGAAATTGAATATCGAGAGTGTTCGCGGCCGGGATGATGATCAGACCCGCTGGATCTGCCGTGCGATTTCCGCGGTGGTTGAACTGTAGACCGATCGCTTCTTCACCCCAAAAGCCCCCCGGTAGGGACCAAAAAAACTCAACGCCCTGTGAGAATAAGGTCCGCGCGCGATACGGAACGCGCCGGTTCTGCCCATCGTCATCCACGACCTCGGCGGAAGTGTAGCTGGCCGCACCTTCGAGACGAAGATGGTTCCACAGCTCACCGCCCCAAGCCCCCTCGGCTCCGAAAAAGCGGGCCTGCTCCTCGTTCGCCGGTCGCACATAGCCAAGAGCAGCTCGCCGATAAATGATCAGATCGCGGGTCCAGCGGCCAAAGCCAGCAATATCAAGATGAAGGCTGCCCCAGCGCGCAGCGTCAGACATCCATTTCGCTCCGAGATCGAAATTCCAGGCCTTCTCCGACTGCAGGTTATCAGCACCTCGTACGGAAGCCGAAACCCCATAACGGTCAGCCAAAGTTGGATAGCGAAGCGAGTATTGAGCATTCGAGCGGAATTGCAGCGAATCGGTCACACGAAAAAGCAGCCCGGCTCGACCTTCTGGTCGACACTCTTGCCCTTGCTGATCTCCGTCCAGGCCCTCGGCTCGGCCAAACTGACAACTCCCCCGGAAAGCGCCTACAGCTTCCCATGGCCCCCAACCTCGATACTGCACGTCGGCCGTTGCGACCATGTATTCCTGGGAAGCGTCATTGAGGATCTGACCCGGTTGGTTCAGGTTTAAAAAAGACTCCTCAATGGAAGCACGGAGCGTGGTCGAAAGTTCATCATCCCAATCAAGAGTGACCCCAAAAGAGGCACTGGCCCGCTGCCCCACCTGTGCCAATGAGTCAGCAGATAGGTAGAGCTCCCCCAAGGGGTCGCTCAGCACTCGTCGAGCGCGCAAGTAGCTCAACGCCATTTCCACTCGACAGCCTTTGTTGCCAATTCGGCAAGGAAATCGACCTGAGAGACCAAAAACTTCACGCTGATAGGCGGAGCGCGATTCGGTTGTTTGACGAAGCGCCGAAGACGCAACGCCTTGCTCTCTTTGATAAGCATTCGCTACCATCTTCAAGAAACTCACCCCATACCTGCTGCGCCAAGATAGTTGCGAGAGTGCCCAGGCGTCGTTGTAGCTCCAGTCGGCATTCTGCCGGGTCGACGTCACATCATCGTCAGGATTCAACCCCGTGCCGCGATCATCACGATAAGTAAAATCGTTCTTTGACTGCCCGTGACGAAAAGAATAACTCGACACAATTTCAACACCGTCGCTCGCGAGATCGCCGCCTCTTAGTCGTCCCGAGCCCCAACCACCGTAGGTTCCAAAACTGCCCGCCTCGGCGCCCAATTGAAACCCTGGGTCGCCCCGATTTGCAGGTTCAAGGAGCACGGCTCCGCCAACTCCCCAGCGGTTTAAGAAAAT
>JAKVCH010000515.1 GCA_022447485.1 Polyangiaceae bacterium
ACTGACGGCATGTGATCCGGTGAGCCCGAGATAGTCGATAATCTCCTGAGACTGCTCGTCGTCTCCTACTTGCCCTAAACCGACATAGAATACTTGGCCTCCGAGCCAAGCATTCGAACGATGACGCGGACCGAGTCGATGAAAGTAATAAAGAGGAGCTGCCCAAATATTCGACTCTGAATTCAGAGGAATCCCTTCGTTCAAGAAATTATCGTAGGTATTGGTCGCATGCCCCCGCAATAAGCCCATGATGATGCGCTGACGATCGTGGTTGAAGTTCAATTTCCCAAAAATAATTCCCATCCAACTTTTAGAGACAGAATAACTACCGGCAAACGCGGCGGTCGAGGCTACAGAATCGTCAAACCGGTAGAAGATAGCAGCAACCGCTCCGAAAGAAGTGGATAACTTCGGGTTGGAACTCACGGTCGGCATCGCCACCCAACGCTTCCCAAAACCACGTCCGATCGGGCCACGATCATCCTTTTGTGAGCCATAGCCCTTGCCGGGTTCCTCATTTGCATCTGGACCGACTGAGCGTGCCTCTTCGCCCTCAGGCAGATTCTCTAACTGCTCTGGCTCGGATGATGTCTTTGAGGCTGGCTCGTCCGGCGTTGGCGATTCGCTCAAGATCACCGGCTCTGCTTTTGCAGCCCCTGCTTCTTGAGCAACTAACCACACGCTCGTAAGTAGAAAAAGCCCGAGAGTTCTCATATGATTTACTGGTCAATTAGATCCTCGGACCAATAGCGAAACAACTCTGCAGCACGGTGGATCTTGAACCAGCAGATTTTAGGTCGATTTCCCCCACACCCCTCATCAAGTTTCTTCCGACACACCATCTCGGCAAAGACAAAGGGCGAAAGCCCCTAGTACCGGGTAAATGGGCTAGTTCGCCCCAGCCCTTCTCTGCACCGCAATCCCGTAGGTGAATCTTAGGGACTCTCGCCCGCAGAACGTTGAATGTAACCCGAATGTCACAAGAGCGCGCTTGCCCTGAATCGGTTCCATCTTTAAGGATGCGAGCGTTGCCAGAGACCGCGTCGACAAGAAACGCGACGCTCAAAGTTACGGCAAAAGAAGTATTCCCCATGCGTACACCTCTCCTCACCGTCACATTCATCAGCTTGCTTTGCATCACTGGTTGTCAGCAAACTTCAGAAAGCCCCTCTCCCACAAAGGGAGCCTCTGGTTTGAGAGCAAGCGAAGGCGTTCAAACACAGCCGAAAAAAGCCTCGGCTCCGAGCGCCGATTCGCAAAGGCAACCTGCCGCAGCATCGAAGGTAGAACTGCACGCTCCCTTGGCCGAGTCTGTCAAAGACATACTACCAATGATGGACCAGATTAGCCCAGACAGAAAAAAGCAACTGAAGAAGTTGGCGCTTTTCATTGAGACGAAAAAAAAGTCAGGAGAGGAAGCCGATCTCACCTTCATCTGTACTCATAACTCGAGGCGAAGCCACCTCAGCCAGCTTTGGTCAGCCACGGCTGCTGCCTACTATGGCGTGCAAGGGGTCAAGACCTATAGCGGCGGCACCGAGTCCACAGCCTTTAATCCTCGCGCTGTTGCTGCGGTGGAGCGAGCAGGGTTTCAGGTGGAAAAGCCAGAGGGAGAAAACCCTCACTACCTAGTCAGCTTCGGCCCTCAGGCTCAAAAGCAAGAGTGCTATTCAAAAAAGTACAACGACGCCAAGAATCCACAGAAGAACTTTGCTGCGATCATGACCTGCTCTCAGGCGGATAAAAATTGTCCTACCGTAGAGGGCGCTGTTTTGCGAGTGCCCATCCCCTACGTTGATCCCAAGGAGGCAGACGGCACTCCGAAAGAAGCGGCAACTTACGACGAACGCAGCCGACAAATTGCAAGTGAGATGTTCTACCTATTCTCACAAGTCCACTCGTGAGTCCTTGAAAACCACCAGCTCGGGAGCGGAGAACACGTTCTTCTGCTCTGACGAACCGAATCATCATCATGACCGACCTATTTAGTGCCGCCAACGAATGGATCTCCCAACAACTGGGGAGCACCTCGGGTGCGGCCAGCTACTTGTGGCTCCTGTTTGGTGGCATTCTCGCGAGCCTGTTGCCCTGCGTTTACCCGATTTACCCCATTACGGCAGCTTTGCTCTCTGCAAGAAAAAGCGCCATTTCACCGGTCGCTCACCCCCTCGCCTATTATTTGGGGCTGGCGGGTATCTACTTTTGCTTTGGAATTATAGCCAGCATTACCGGTGGCGCCTTTAACGAAGCCTTACGTCTTCCTCTTACCCAGCTGATTATCGCGGCCCTGCTCTTTAGCTTGGCTCTCGCGACGATGGGCTACCTGCACTTTCCTGTGCTCCAAGGAAAATCCGGAGAGAGCGAAGCAAATCAAGGTCAGTTGCATCATACCTTCTTGATGGGTGTCGCCGCCGGCTTTCTGTCAAGCGCCTGTGTGGGGCCTATCGTTGTCAGCATCTTGATCTCTATCGCCGCGCAAAGCGAGGCGATTAGCTTTCTGCAGGCACTCACCGCAGCATCCAAGATGCTCGCCTTTGGCGCTGGTCTTGGTCTACCTTTCTTATTGATCGGCGTCTTTGGAGTAGCACTGCCCCGCTCCGGTTCTTGGATGCTAAAAGTTCAAATCGCGTTCGTTCTGCTGATTGGTTATTTCGCCTTAGGTTACGCCATCAAGGGTCTCGAAGGGCTTGAACTGCAACAAGATAGCGTGGCAATTATTTTTTCTACGGCGTTGGTCTTCGTCGCCTCTTATGGAGTTCAATCCAAGGAATTACCGCAAACAGAAAAAACGCGGATTGCGCTTTGCGCGACAGGCGCACTCATCGGCGCATGTGCCCTCTTTAACCTCACGACGAATCCAGCCTCAGCAGCCTCACCCCA
>JAKVCH010000516.1 GCA_022447485.1 Polyangiaceae bacterium
ATATCTGCGGTCCGAGGTGTATTCCAGCGCAGTTTAGCCATGAACTCATTTTTATCGAACCCCGTAGGGCCGCCGGTGTCGAGTTCCTTAAAGCCATTCGAATCGAGGTGAGCGAGTTCGAGCAAGGCGCCGACAGTTTCAGTGCCGTATCCAGCGCGGGCATGTCCTTTTAGCAGGCCATATTGTCCATAAGCCAAGTCACCCTCTGCGAGCCAGCCATTTCTTGGCACGGGTACTGTCTCAAAGTCGATAGCGCCTCCCATTGCATTGGGACCAAATCGCAATTGGGCACCACCTTTGTAGACCTTCACGGTCTGCATGCGGCCGACGAGAGGAAAATAGTAGGCAGCAGGCGCGGAGTAGGGAGCTGGTCCAAAAAGAATACCATCCTCCATGAGCGTCACTTTCGCGCTTCGCTCTGGATTGGTACCGCGAATTCCAATATTGGGCCGAAGCCCGACTCCATCTTCTCCGCGAACCTGCACCCCAGGCACTCGCAGCAGCACTTGGTGCACATCATTATCCTCAAAGACCTCGAGGTCTTCCTCGTCGAGTGCCGAGCTGGAAGAGGTAATATGAGCTGGCGGAGCTAGTAGCTCGCCCTCTACGTAGATTGCATCCAGCTCCGTCTCATCCCGAAGTTTGCCCTGGCTCTCTTGATTATTGGGCTCCTCTTTCGCACCTGCGGTGGCCGGTCGGTTCTTGTCTTCTGATTCCGCGCGGGTAGGAGGCGCGCTCAAAATAAAGCCGACGAAAAACACCAGGCGTCGCCATCGAGAGCGAGCTGAAGGGTTCAGTCGTAAGTGTCTTGTTTCTCCAATCGGAAACAATAAATGGTTAGCCATCGTTCAAAGTCGGGTGAATAAAAAAGAGGCGGTGCGCTACTCTGATTCTGAGTCGCTACACCGCCTCCATAGGGTGAATTGTTCCCTGAGGGAAGTTTGTCGAAGAACTCGTTCTCGACTTACCAATTCGCTGCGTCGTCGGCGGCGAAGCCGTAGGAATCACGCAAAAGATCGCGTGCTTCTTCGAGCTTTGCTGTATTCTCTGCGGCTTTGTCGCCGTCGAGTTCAGGAGCATCGCCGATCAAGCTGTGGAATTCAGCAAAGTCCGCGTCAGAAACAGGACTATTGGGGTTGAATTGGAAGCCAAGTGCAAAACCCTTGAGCTCTGACCAATGCTTCGCATGGTCGGTTTTAGAGTAATCATCCGTACCAATCACTGCCATGTCAGCAATCGTGTCGTTGATGTAGTGAATGGCTGTAGCAGCAATGGCTTCTTCCCAGGATGTGATCGCAATCTCAGCTTGCTCAGCAATTTCAGTGGAGCTTGCGTTGGCTGAGATAAGGGCACGACCGGTGAGGAATGCCTCCACAGCGTCATTGCGAATCGTAGTGGTCGTTGTGGAACCATTGTCTCGCTTAACTGCATTCACGGATGCGCCGAAGCAATATTCTGACTTGAAGTCGATCGCTTCATTGCCATCTGTGTCGTTCGCCTTTGCGAGGACTTCGTCGTTAGTCAAGGTCTTGTAGTCTCGAGAGCCGCCAAAGTAACCGTAGCCTTCGTCCCAAGCATGCTCGAGAGCAGTGTAGCCCTTGTCGTCCTTGTTGGCTTCGTTATCAGCGCTGAGGCCTTCGTCGAGGTAGTCATCTGCACCCTGTGAGAAGTTGACGGCACCAAGGAGGAACTTCTGGATCAGCTGATTCAAGTCTTGACCTGAAGTAGTGACGTGAGCAGGCCAGCCATCACGTGCATCGCCGTTGTATTGCTCTGTAGCCTGAGCCGCGAGGGTTTCAAAGAAAGCTCGAACTAGCCCATCTGGGTTACTGATGTCGCCTTGTGAACCGTTGCCCTCGATGGATTCATCAGACCAACCTACAAATTCACTTGACCAGTCCTTGTGGTCGTTACCGTCCGCACCGGCAATTTTTCCGGCGAGGTCCTTGCCGGACGAGATATCGTCGTAGGTGCTCTGTGCCGCGTCAGGCGTCGTTGAGATTGGGAGAGCTCGGCCTCCGTTGACCTCACTATCGAACTCGTAGAGAGAAAGAAGTGTGGTTAAGACGGTGCTTGGATCGAAGTCGTTGTTGTTCTCAATCTCGTCGTTCAGTCCGCTCGTGTAGACTTTGATGTCTTCAATCAAAAGCTGTCGATAGACTTGACCTGAATAGGAAACGCCGCTTGCGGTCTCGTCGAAACGACTCTCAAAGGCGTACTTATCCGGCACTTCGACATCTGTGCCGCCACCGCCCATGCCTCCGGTGCTGCCGCCAGAGCCGCCAGAGCCGCCAGAGCCACCAGAGCCACCAGAGCCGCCTTCTTCTGAAGTATCATCGCTACAACCCGCCAGGCTCATTGCGCCAGCGAGCGAGAAGAGGGAAATTGTTCGAAAGAGAGATTTGTTGATTGAGATCATCGTTTTCATAATTGGGTTCTTTCCAGACCAGCACCAAAAGAGGTTCTAATTTTTAGCCCTCCTATCGGAATCGTCCTCTTTTGACAATTAATTTCAAATTCAAAAACAGAAAAAAGGCCACTCACCGACGGTGAGGGCCTTTTTTCGCTCTTTCGAGGGTGTCTTTTTTGACTTTACTTCTTTGCGGCGATTGAGAGCGACGTCTCGACCTGGCTCAAAAGCTTTTTCGCGCGAGCTGGACCAAGAGTGATTACAAGCTGACGGAATTGGCTCTCAAGGGAATTCTTGTTGCCCTTGACCTTTTTCTTGCCTTCTTTTGCCATCAAAGCTCGGGCCGCTTTATTGGCTGCCGAGCGGATATTGTGAACATATGCTTTGGAGATAACCATACCCTTCGCAGCAGCTCGTTCAACGACCTCGCTTGCGGCCATGCTTCTTGCCAGAGCACGAACGAATGCA
>JAKVCH010000517.1 GCA_022447485.1 Polyangiaceae bacterium
CAAGCGATCATTTTGGCGGCGAAGGCTTTGGCTGGTCTGCGTGGTCAAGCGGCCGCTGATTTAGATGAAGTGCGTTTCGTCGCGGAGCGAGCTTTGCGTCATCGTGTGGTTTTGAATTACCGCGCAGAAGCGGAAAGAGTTGATTTATCACAGCTTTTGGCGAATCTGTTGCAGGCTTGACTTGCTCCTCGGGACGAGGTCTGGCAGGTTTCAGCCGTTCTAGAACCAATCAATTCCGTACCAAGCTTGATGCGTGCAACTGTGAAAGATTCATTGATGAAGAGGGAACTATTATTTGTCGCGGCTTGTACTGCTAAGGGGATGGCTAAGTTAAAGCCTTCGCTTTGGCTGCGCTGGGCTGGTAGCTCTCCTTTGGGGCTGAGGCTGGCTGCCTGTTTGCTTCTAGTGTCAACACTGTGCAGTGTTGGTTGTCGCAATCAGTTCATTCCGAATACTGATGTGAAGGATACGGAGGAAAATCGCCGCGTACTTGAGTTTTGCGAAGAGTACCGCCGCTCGGTGGAGAGGCGGAATATCGGCCAGCTTTTGGAATTAGCTCATCCTAGTTATTACGAGGATGGGGGTAATATCGATGCTACGGACGATATCGATTACGCCGGTTTACGAGAATTTCTCGAGTCGAAATTCGTTGAGACGAAAGCAATTCGCTACGAGATTCGCTATCATCGCGTGAAGCTGAGTCCTGAGAAGACGATATTTGTCGAGTTTACCTACTCAGCAAGTTATAAAATTCCCACGAATCAAGGCGATATTTGGCGTCGTCAGGTAGCAGACGATCGCCTGGAGCTGATACCAGAGGGCGATAGCTTTAAGATCTTATCGGGCATGTAAGCGAATCATGATTGGGGCCTCGCGCATTATCTATGCACGAGTCTGCATGTATTCGCATCTATATAGGTAATGCGCCCATTCGGTCGACGAAACTCCCAAGCCGAGCGATTGATTTTTTTAGGGTGAGCGAGAGTCACTTTGACCTTTTCCGACTTATCGACCCCTGAAGAGATTAAATGGCGATAAGCGGCGTCGAGAGGGCAATTAGCCAGGGGCAGCGCGCTTGCTGAAACCTTTCCCTGATAGGAACGTCTTTCTATGGAATCATCGCTAATCGCGTAGCTTTTGCGTGCTCCCTTTTTGAAACTTGCTCCGGGAGCGGGCATACCTATCGTTTGACCATAGGTGACAAAAATTGGCCCAACAGGAGAACCATTTTCAATCGTCAGGAAAACGCCTGAAAGCATTGCGCGAGAGCTCCAGGTCAGGGCGAGCTTCTCTATCTTGATGAGCTGCAGGCTGAGGTCGAGGGGAGATTGGATGGCGAGTTGGTCGACTCGTGTTTTCGTTTCTTGTTCTCCCTTGCTTGCTTCGGTGGCAGCGGGCTCTTCTAAGAAGGCAGGTTGGGTCTTTTCCTCGGGTCCTTCGACGAGCTCCTTGCTTTTCGGTTCCTCCATGAAGAGGTAGCCCGCAAATGAAAATATACCGATTGCTGCCAGACTCGCGAGCCATGTGAGTAGGGGTATGCTTTCGGATTCATGATGAATACTGCCCGCATAGGTGCCGGCTTGCGGAGGAACGCTGGCTTGCGGGAAGGAGGAACGCTCGACAGCAGAGGCCGCTTTTGTCGAGTGGAGAGGCTGACTGGGAGCGTGGGATGGCAGGGGATGCTGACGGGTAGCGTGGGATGGTAGTGAGGCCCTACGCTCTGCTTGCGGTTCTGCTCGTCTCGAAATAGGCGGCGTGTTCGAGTTCTCCGCAGGGAGCTTGGCTGCACGAGGCAGCTCTTTTTCAGAAGCCATGTGGCGTATTGTCACTCTAGTTCTGAGTAATCCGCAAGCCGTGAAGGAAAGACTCACCCCGAGCAGTGTTTTGAGCTGCTAATCAAGGCGGACGTGGACGATTTTCATCTCATTCCGATGGCGTGACCAATATAGTGTGAGCTTTGCCTGTTCTTGTTTCGAGTTGAGGGTTTTGATTGTGCTTGTGAAAGTATTCGCGCCAGTTGCGATTAGTTGGAGTGAAATGATTTTGCTTCGCAGTTGATGATAGACCTCTTTGCGCCTTTGTTTATTCAAATAGGTTAAGGCTCGGCTCTCGTGACGATTGCCCTCTAAGAGCAGCGCGCCCGGAGCTAGGTATTCGTCGATGCGGAGGTCTTGTGCTTCGAGACTTTGCAAAAAACTGTAGGTCAACTTACGGAGAGTCTCGCGGTTCGGCGGTAAGGACGCGCGCCGAACGAAGACGCGATCAGGTTCAGCTCTTTCCCAGCGCTGTGAATGAAAGGGTTGCTCGTTTGTGACTTGCCCCAGTTGAGGAACCGAAGCGAAATCCGAAGGTGGAGACGTCTTGGAGCAACCCAGGAAAAGCAGCGCTAAGGACCAACGATAGGCTCCTTGCACGAAATGAGCTTGAGAATCCACAAGCTCTCATTAACCCGAGGGTGCGCTTCTTTGCTAGTCCTTCCTTCACCGAGCTGCGTAGGTATCAATAAAGGTGGGCTTTTCACCGGATCATTGGAAAATAGATTGAATTGCGTAGGCTATCGCGTGGTGCCTATGAAATTATCAAGCGTCTTCTCCGTTGCTGTTTTTCGAGCTCGGTCTCTGTTTCTGATCTTTGCTCTGCTCTGGACCGGCTCAGCTGGAAGCGGCTGTGGCGCAATTTATCCGGAAGTGAAAACGGCTATTCGGCCTGGTCCTGAAGATTCATCGACCTTGAGTCCGGCACCACCTCAGGACCTCTACTTTTTCTCCTTTGAGCGCGCGACTGTTCGCCACAAGGACCGCGCGGGACAGCCCTGGGCTGGTGGAGGCCCAAATACCTATGCCAGACTTTTGATCGACGATGTTGCTGGCTACACAAC
>JAKVCH010000518.1 GCA_022447485.1 Polyangiaceae bacterium
AAAGTTGACAGGATGTCTTTTATGCCCGGTTGCGAAGGTGGGTGAATTTGGAAGTGCTTGAAATTACAGAATAAAATATCACCCCTTGGGGTGAGGTGTGGGTAGTCGTTCTAAGCAACTTGGCCGGCGCGACGTTTGGCAGCGGTTCCAAAATCAGCCGCAAATTCGGCACGGGGCGGGATAGGCCGACCAGTAGGCCCGTTTCGCATGTGTAGCGAAATGGACCTAACAAATGACTACCAATCTTGGCGTCGAGATTTTTCTGAAAAATCTGCGCGCGGTTATCGCCCGGGCGCCAGCAGAAGTTCGAGACGATTCCCCTCTGGATCGAGGAAAGCTGTTAGTGTTCCGAAAGTTAGCTCTTCATTAGCTAACAAGATTCGTACGTTTTGCTCTCGAAGACGTTCACCCCAAGCGGTGAACTCAGCGCGACTCTCGAGTGAGAACTGGACGACGTAGGGATTCTGAGCGCGGGACTTCTCTTCGTTGCTGCCTTTTCCGCGCGGCTCTAGTCCCAGCACGCATGCACCTGCGTCGAATCCGAGGAAATCTTCCGTGCGTTCCTTCACAGGGAGTTGCAGGACGTGTTCGTAGAAGTGAGCAGCCTTTTCAAAGTCTTCGACGAAGAGGCACATGTAGCCCAAACGGAGAGCGCTCGGTGTTGTCGTCATGGCACGTCAATACACCCTTTTGGGTGCATCGTCCGCGCCAAAAAGCGCTGTCTGCTGAGCCCTCGGACCAAGCCGCTGAAACCGCTTGAAATCGCTTGAAATCGCCCCATTTGGGCGGGTGCGATACGCCCGAAAACGCAAACCCTTGGACGATTTCGTGTCGTAGGGGGGAGGAGAACGGATGATGAAGAAGCAGATCGGTTGGTTGGGGTTAGCAGGTGTTTTAGGCTCCCTCTCTGTCGCGTGCGACGACGCAACTGAAGAGTCGCAGGTCCGTGCGGTCCAGCAGACTGCGGTGCTCGCGAGCGTCGGCTCGATGCAGCTCGCATCCGGAGTGGAGTCCACTGTCGGGAGTGACGCCTGGGTCAGCGTGACGTTGCCCAACACTTACTCCGAGATGGTGGGAGCCTAGGAATTCCAAACGCACTCGGCCATTCTAGGGGCTTTTTTCGAAGTTGACAGGATGTATTTTATGCCCGGTTGGTGAAGATCGATGGTAAGTGATAGTGGAGCATGACTTCAGAAACTGATTTGGGTGATCAGAAAAAGCCCTGGGGCGGAGCGGAGTACACCTTCACTCTCATGGGGATGCTCGGGCTCATTTGGTTTCCCGGGATGTCTGTGGTTGCTCATGGGCTCCCTCTTCTCTTGACTAGATTGCGCTGGCAGAAATCATTCTGTGCGCCCAAGTCGAGGATGGTTTTTGTCCTCGCTATCTTGGTGCTGGTGTTTGACTTCTTCTTGGCCTTCTCGTTCATTATGCCGAGTCGTGACGTGGAGAAAGCGGGAGTGTTTGCCCTGCTTTGGTTTCTCGGCAGTTTCGTGACTACAGCGATTGTTAGTCCGGCGGTGGCTGTTCCGGTGCTCAAGCGCGAGTGGCGAAACCGAGCTGGCTGACCATCGTAGTCAGAAAAGAGTCAACGATGCGAATGAGTTGTCGTTGACGCGAACGGACTCTGGCGAGGTGAGCGCTCAGTTGAGCTCTCGCGGCGCCGGCCCTCCCTCCTTGACGTCTGAGAAGCCGCCATCGCAGATTCGCTGCTGAATTGGAAGTTGTCGAACGGTGTGACTGCGCTGAAGAGGCTGGCTTAGCGCCAGCCGCCTCATCAGTAACCTGCGAAACGCGTATAAGACGCTTTCTGTTAACTGAAACGAACAGACGGCATGAGGTGCTCGGAGTTACTTGCGCTTGGATTTCCTAGGCTCCATTGATCGACAACTTCCGGTTCAGTGGGGAGGCTGCATCTGCGGTGTCTCAGACATCGAGAAGCGTGATTGTGAAGTAAGGGGGTGATGCAGACGGCTCAGTTCAGCGCTCCCAGCGCCAGAGCCCATCCGGGTCATCGATATAGAACGCAGTAGGCGAGAGGTAGAGCGAGGAAGCCGCGTCGGAAGCCTCCTCTACTCGAAGCCCTTCAAGCTTTATCAATTCTCGCTCTCGCTCATCATCGAGCAGGCGCGCGGGTGTTGATTCTTTCAGAGAGAGCTCCTCGATGAAGGCATCACGCTCGAACTTCGTTAGATAGTGCCGAAACTCGAGCGTCCCAATCGTGAGCTCACCCGAGAGCGAAAGCCAGCAATTGGCGCCCGGGTGAGCATCGACACAGGCGACGAAAGTTCCGCTGGGATCTTCGTCGATCTCTAGATCCCGTTTGGGAAGCCAGTCAGGCTTCTCAAACATCAGCCCCCAGGTGGCATTGCCCCCTGAGAGCTCGTCCTTCAGCCCTCCAACCAGTTCATGAAACTCCAGCCAGATTTCAGACGAAACACCTGCCAATTTCATCGCCTTGGCCACGGCAGACCTATCCATCACTGGAGCCCGAGGAGCCAGTTCTAGGTACTTGCGAAGCCTTTCAGAGGGAGTTCGTTTCATTCTGTGGGGGGCGCGTCCTTTCCGACAAAGTCCGTTCCGGACGTTGCCGCCGAGCAGTTTCCGCACCGGGGAGCAGGCGTCAACTTCTCCATCTTACCCTTGCCCGAACCCTGGAGCCAAATGGCGTCCATCATGAAGTCCGCTTCATCTGCGTGGGTCAACGAGCGCCCCAACTCGGCCTCGGCTTGCCAATAGGCATCGTTAAGAGCCCTCACCTCCGCATGCGTCCCCGCTTCAGAGAAGTGCCTTGGGTTAGGAGCCTAGGAATTCCAAACGCACTCGGCCATTCTAGGGGCTTTTTTCAAAGTTGACAGGATGTCTTTTATGCCCGGT
>JAKVCH010000519.1 GCA_022447485.1 Polyangiaceae bacterium
GCTCCATTGACCTTGAGCTTCGGGGCACCGCCACTACCGCTGTTTTTTACGCGCACTTCATAGGATGCGCCTCGTGCCTGTCGCGTGACCGTAAACTCACCAATCTCGCTGCCGATGCAAGGGTGGACAATCAGCCCGTCCCAATCGGTGCGAATGCCCAATAGGTACTGACTGATAGCAACAAAGTTCCAAGCAGCCGTACCGGTGAGCCAACTATTCTTTGCCTCACCCGGCTTAACTGCATCTTTGCCCGCGATCATTTGCGAGTACACATAGGGCTCGGTGCGATGCAGATCACTGATTTCTTCGATATAGGCAGGAGCAATCTTCTTATAGTATTCCCAAGCTCGCTCGGGACGACCAACGACGGTCTCGGCAATCATGATCCAGGGATTATTATGGCAGAAGATGCCCGCGTTCTCCTTATATCCGGCTGGGTAGGTAGAGATTTCACCTAACTCGATGACATATTCTGTAAATGCAGGGTTATTTAAGACAATGCCATAATCGCAGTCGAGGTACTCCTTGACCGAATCAAGAGCTTTGATTGCCTCTCCTGACTCGACTCCGATACCTGCCATGACGCAATACCCTTGGGGTTCAATGAAGATCTTGCCTTCCTTATTTTCATTGGAACCGACCTTTTTACCGAAAAAGTCGTAGGCACGAAGGAACCATTCGCCATCCCAGCCCTTATCGAGGACCACCTTCTCCATCTTTGCAACTTCGTCGCGTACGCGCGTTGCCTCGGTCGTCTGGCCCTGTCGCTCACACATAGCTGCGTAGAGGGGGCCAATTGAGACGAACATGCCTGCGATAAAGATCGATTCGGCTGTTTTGCCCTCGCGATTCTCAGTTGTCTGGAAGGACTCGCCTGGGGTCTCGCTGAAGCAATTGAGGTTCAGGCAATCGTTCCAGTCCGCTCGCCCAATCAGTGGTAGCCCATTCGGGCCCAAGTGATTCAGAACATGATCGAAGGACCGTTTGCAGTGCTCCAAAAGAGATTTTGCTTTTGACTCATCGTTATCAAAAGGCACTTGCTCTTCCAAGATACTGAAGTCACCGGTCTCTTTGATATAGCCAGCAACTCCCAGGATAAGCCAAAGGGGGTCGTCATTAAAGCCTGTACCGACGGCATCATTTCCACGCTTTGTGAGGGGCTGGTACTGATGATAAGCGCTACCGTCCTCAAATTGGGTGGCAGCGATATCTAGGATGCGCTGGCGGGCGCGTTCCGGCACTAAGTGGACAAATCCGAGTAAGTCCTGGCTCGAGTCGCGGAAGCCCATGCCTCGGCCTGTTCCGCTTTCAAAGAAAGATGCCGAGCGGGACATATTGAACGTCACCATGCACTGGTATTGGTTCCAGATATTGACCATTCGATTCAGCTTGTCATCAGCTGAATCCACTGTGTAGCCACCCAAGAGCCCATCCCAGTGCTCCTTGAGCTTTTGGAATTCGCGAACGACCGCGCCGTCACCAGCTAGCTTCTCAATTAATCGGGAGGCGGGCTTTTTGTTGATGACGCCCTTACTCTCCCACTTATCTTTTTTGTCGACTTCTACGTAACCGAGGACAAAGGTGAGGTCCTTACTTTCTCCGGGAGCCAGTTCAATCTCAAGACATTGAGAGGCGACAGGAGACCAACCGGCTGCGTGAGAGTTTGATGGTTGACCGTTCATCACGACCTGTGGTTCGTGGAGTCCATTGTAGAGCCCGAGAAAGCTCTCGCGATCGGTGTCATAGCCTGCCACGTCGTGGTTGACATGATAGAAGGCGTAGTGATTGCGGCGCTCCTTGTACTCGGTCTTATGATAGATCGTGCTGCCGCCGCCGGTGATCTCGACCTCACCGGTAGAAAAGTTTCGCTGAAAGTTCGTCATATCGTCTTCAGCATTCCAGAGGCACCATTCCAAAAAGGAGTAGAGCTGGAATTTCTTTGGGCTCGAGGTTTCGTTCTTCAGGGAAACCGCGTGCACTTCGGCAGTCTCGCCCAAGGGGACGAAGAAAAGAACCGAAACGGAAAGGCCGTTCTTCTTTCCAGTGATGCTGGTGTAGCCGAGACCATGCCGGCACTCGTAACTGTCCAGGTCAGTCTTGACTGGCCCCCAACTCGGGTTCCAAACGGTGTCTCCCTCTTTGATGTAGAAGTAGCGCCCACCGTCGTCGGTCGGAATATTGTTGTAACGATAGCGCGTCAGGCGCCGTAGCTTAGCATCTTGGTAAAAGCAGTAACCGCCTGCCTGGTTGGAGACCAGTCCAAAGAACTCCTCTGATCCGAGGTAGTTGATCCAGGGATAGGGGGTTTTTGGCGTTGTAATGACGTATTCTTTGTTTTCGTCGTCGAAGTGACCGAAGCGCATCTTTTGGATCTCTTGTTTAGGGTAAGGTTCGGTGGTGTGCGTCCATGGTGGAAAAAGAGAGCTGCTCTCTTTTGCTGTGGAAGCGTTACCACCCTAGTATACATCGCGCAATGCTATCGAACAATCGTAGGCGTCGTCTCTGCTTCGTACATTCTGAGTGGAAGCGAGTGCCAAGGCTGTGGAAGCGAAGTGAAAAAAATTGGATTTTTTTTTCACTTTACCAAACGGTAACACTGCAATTACGGGCTTGGCTCTTGCCTGACACTTGGGGCCCGTAGGCCCCCCTACCCACTCCGGCTCAAGCAGGACCAGGCTCAGCTGGGGCGAAGGTGCTTCGCTCTTAACGAGCTTTGGCCGTTGCGCCGTTTTCGTCGAGATAAGCCGTGACCCAGGCGAAGGGTGCGTTCCAGTTCACGGTTATTTCGTTGACGCTCCAGGCTTCGATATGATCCATGTAACATTTTTGAGATTGGCACCCCTTCAGACCGGCTGCGGTAACGTAAGGATCTTGA
>JAKVCH010000052.1 GCA_022447485.1 Polyangiaceae bacterium
AATGATTGCACAGGGTGCGAAAGATTCACGGGCTGTGGGTGTTCCTGGGACCCCAGCTGGACTCCAAGCCATGCATCAAGAGCTGGGAAACCTACCGTGGGAAGCTCTCGTGAAGCCAGCACAACAGCTTGCCGCAGAGGGGTTTGTTCTTGGCTCTCGGCAAAGCAAAACGATCCGCTGGGCACAGCAACGTCTGAGCAGAGATCCCAGAACCAAGGAAACATGGCTGCCTCGTGGTCGTGTTCCCCTGGCAGGCAAAACAATCAAACTGCCAGCCCTCGCACGGGCCCTTGCGGAACTCGCCGGTGGAGCACGTAACCACTTTTACAAGGGAGCGGTCGCCGAGGACCTCATTGAAAGTACTCAAGGGGCGATTCGTCAAATAGACCTAGACTCCTATCAGCCCTATTGGCGTATGCCCTTGCGCCTCGATTACCTGGGTAATCCGATTTGGACCATGCCAGCACCATCCGCCGGAGGAGTCGCTTTAGCCCAAAATCTTTTAATCCTTCAGGCGACTCAGGCTCAAACGAAACCATCAGATTCAATCGAGCGGCTGCAACTCATCGCCGAAGCCAGTCGCCGAGCTCAGGTCGAGCGACGTCTCTTTGTTCTCGCCCCAGAACGCTTAAGCAACGAAGACCAAAAAAAGGCGCGCCAACGCTGGCTTTCGCCACTGACTTGGCTTGAGAAGCACCCAATTCAGCCTGGACAAGCAACAGCCTCGTCGAGTCTGAGTAAAGACTACCAGGCTTCACTCAGAGAGTTGGAACACACCACTCATCTCAGCGTCATCGACGAGACGGGAATGGCAGTAAGTTGCACACTTACTCTCTCCGGCTCCTTTGGCATTGGTCGCCAGACGCAAACATTTGGCATTTTTTTAAATAATAGCGTGGCCTCTTTTTCTTCGGTCGGGACGAATGTGCCGGCAGCAGGGAAAAGAACCACAAGCTCAATGGCACCCACTATCATGGGGGGGTACGCCATCCCCTTCCCCCTTTCAGAGAAGAAGGAGAAAACGAAAAACACCATCTTCATTCTTGGTTCACCAGGCGGAGACACAATCCCCAGCACTCTCACCCAACTCATTTTGCACTTAGTCGATGGCGAGAGTCTGGAACGGGCAGTCCTGGCTCCTCGTTTTCATCAGGCATTCGTACCCGATGCAATACGCACCGAACGATTCGCCCGGCTACCAAAGAGCCAACTTCACCGATTAAAGAGCTGGGGCTACCACTTGGGACAAAGTCGCGCCACGATTGGAGACGCGAATATCGCATCTCGACGGGACGGCCAAAACTTTGCCCTGGCAGATCCCAGAGAAGGCGGGTGGGCCGCAAAGGCGGAATAACACAAAGTCCATACCCGAGAGCGACTAAAGCGCTTCAGTGTGACTTGCAGTTGGCGCTGCGTCTCCTGCGCCGCACTGAGTTTGGTGACTTTCCGTCGAATTGAGCCTTGATACGCTGCACAGCCTCGGCGTGTAGTTGACAAACGCGGGACTCCGTCACCCCCAATATTTCGCCGATTTCTCGCAGCGAACATTCATGCTCGTAATGCAAGTTGAGAACTAATTGGAGGCGTTCCGGAAGTTTTTTGGAAAAAACGCCCACGGTCGAGATAATTTCACTGTGGGACGCCAAAGCCTCCGGTGACGGCGCCGAAGACGTTGCTTCAATCGCGTAACCAGCATCCAAACGGTCCATACCTGATTCTTGAATATCCATCACCGCCTTCTGGTATTGCTGGATCGACATACCTGCTTCTCGGGCGATTTCATCCTGCTGCGGAGCTCGTCCCAAGCGAAGAGTCAAAGCACGAGTCGCAGCCTGCAATTCTCTCGCGATTCCGCGCAAGCGCCTCGATAGCGGATCTAAAACCCGAAGGTAGTCAAGAATCGCACCACGAATACGGTAGGAGGCATAGGCCTCGAACTGCTCCTCGGGCATTCCTGCTGGACGTCGGCGCATCGCCTCAGACATTCCCACCCAACCAGCAGAGGTAATATCATCGCTGGTGATAGTGCGAGGCAGGCTTCGAACAGCTTTCATTGAAATTCGGCGCACCATTGGACCGTAACGACGAAAGACCTCCTGGTCTTCTTGTCTCGTTCGCGGACTGACTTCAACCTTCTGTGGCTCTGGCTCAACCTTAGATGCGACATCACCGGCTGGCGCGTCCAATCCGCTGTTTTGATCAGTACACTCCTCATCTACTAAACGACTCAGTGCCCAAACACCGGAATCCTGATGAACTGTCTTATTTTCCAGCTCGGCCTGATCGACTTGCTGATTAGCAGGTGACTTGGACGGCAACTGGTCGCCGACTAAACCGAATGTTGACACATTCGAATGTCCTCTTTTCATTATTCCCCCTCGAACTTATGCGCTCGTGGATGCTCCCCCTCGGGCACCCTTCACTCATCTGCGCATCAAGGGCACTGCACGGGGGATGCCAGTTCTTTGACTCCTGTCGAAGAATCGACATTTGAGCGGCGAACTTTTGACACTTTCATGTGCGAGCAGAAAAAACCGAGCTGTTTTGGCTCAAAACACTCAATCAAGTCATCTAAAAAGAGCTATTAAAACGGAAGCTCTTCTCGTTTCGAGACGTAGCTGTACCAGCATGAGAGGCCCACATAGTCATACCCTACCCACCCTGAGTCATGAATCATTGGCGCTAAAATCAGCTGCCCTTGGCATCACCGCCCCCAGTAAACGTCGATCCGGTGTCAAAAAACACCTCTTGCGGTTTTCGCCGGGACTCCGCAGATTACCGATCCGAACCGATGCCTTCCAGATTTTCACCTCCACAGACGACTTACCAAGCCTACTTATTTGATTGTGATGGCACCTTAGCTGATTCAATGCCCGCTCACTTTCAGGCATGGCGCCGCGCTCTGAATCAATCAGCCGCACCTTTCGAATTCACATGGGAGCTATTTCTCAAGCGAGCTGGAATGAGCTTAGAGAGAACAGTCGTCGAACTCTGCGCTGAATTTCAATGTGACCTCGATGCCGATCGAGTAGCAGCTGCCCAGCGCCGATTTTTCCAAGAAGAAGAATCGGCCATTCAACCGATTCACGAAGTCGTCGAATTTGCTCGAAAGCTAGCGGGCCAAGCACCCCTCGCCGTCGCCTCCGGCTCTCAGCGAGCAACTGTTCATACTACTCTTCAGCATCTTGGCATTTTTGACATCTTCGACGTCATCGTCACGCCGGAAGATGTAGAGAAGGGAAAGCCATACCCAGATATGTTCCTCCTCGCTGCGAAGATATTGAAGACGCGCCCCGAAGATTGTTTAGTTTTGGAAGACGCAGAGCTGGGCTTTGAAGCAGCTCGACGAGCTGGAATGGCATTCGCACGCGTTGGTCCACCTGAGCACAGCTGAACTACTGGGCCATTTGCAGGGCTTGCTCCATCCAAAACTGTCCCGCCTTAGGCCCGCCATTGCATTCGCCATCAGACTCACCTGGTCGCTTGAGCCACAAAAGAGCGTCACAAATCGGATCTCCGGTCTGCGTGGTTGGAGGAAAACCAATCTTCCTTCCCGGAGGGTTGCACCAGCTTTCTTCGGCCGTTTGCGCCTGTTCGTAAGGTCCGGCGCCATTTCGACTGGTGTCGACAATAAAATGCTTTCCGGCCAGTAGCTCCGAGACAGCGTGCCCGTATTCTCGACACTCTTCCGTCCCGATATAATTAGAGACATTCAGAGCAAAACCGTGAGCATTTTCGATTCCTGCCATCGACAAGCGACGGGTGATCTCTTCTACGCTTTGCCAACGAGGGTGCCCTGCATCTAAGTAAACAGCCACATGAGGGTTCTTACGCAAGACTTGCACTGCATCTCTGAGAAGAAACATCCGCTCCTCTTCTTGCTTCTTCGTCAAACACTCACCGAAATGTCCCAGCGCATCTGGCTCAAGAATCACCACGGCTTCATCTTGACCAATACCCGCGGCGAGATTGCGAATCCAGCGCCGATAGGCCTCGCCACTGGAAACCCCGCCTTTCGAATATTGGTCACAATCACGATAGGGAATGTTGTAGGCGATCATCACCGGAACGGAGCCATCTTTCTTCGCTCGTTCAACAAAGAACTCCACGGCTCGAAAGACATCGGTATTCCAATCCCCCATCCAGAGGGCTTGAGGTTGTTGCGCAATGCGGTCAAGCACTGTCGCTTGCTGAGGATAAGACGCTCGAATCGCATTGGCACGCAGCATCGCCAAACTCTGAGGATCAACAAATAGCTTCTTACCAACCAGAGGATTCTCCGTTACCGGCGGGGGGTCTGGTGGATCCAGAATTGGTTGTTCGTCACGAAACCGCACTTTTCCTGTGCTTTGCGTGCCTCGCCCCTGAGACGACTCACCCTTTTCCCGCCCCCCTTTTGGAATACATCCAGAGGTCAGCCCCAAGGCCATCACAGCCGAAGCAAGAAAAAAACTTTTCATCAAGAGCGCACCTGTCATGAGAGCACCTTGGCGACAAAAGCACCTCTAGAGCAATAGGCCGAGCCTAAGAGCTAGAAGCTTCGCTTTCATCTTAATTATATCTGTGAACGTAGACGTTGAGCCGCTTCAACTGTTCCTAAGGTCACAAGCACAACGCCGGGCGACAGCACATCATCTTGAGAAGGTGCATACTGAGCCTCACCACTTAAGTTACGCATGCCGACAACGAGCTGACCAAAATCCTCTCGAAGCCTTGCTTCGCTCAAAGTCTTTTCGGCCAATTCACTGCCTTCATGAATCGTAAATTCATGAAAACGAACACCATCGGTCGCGGTCAGCATATCTTGGAAAAAAGCCATCACGCCCGGACGCACGAGTTCATGCGCAAGGCGAGTGCCGCCAATGCTTTGTGGAGCAACCGTTGTGCTGGCACCTGCCCTGCGCAGCTTCCCTTCATTATGAGAATTGACCACCTTGGCAATAATTCTGAGTTCAGGAGCTAAAGTACGAGCGGATAGGGTGACGAAGAGATTATCCCGATCGGTGCCGAGAGTCGTTACCATGCCCCTTGCTTTCTGTACGCCGGCGCGCTCGAGAACCGCGTCGTGAGTAGCATCTCCCTCAATAAAGAGAATTTCTGTGCCCACCTCTTCCTCGAGGAATTGGATGTAGTCGGGATTTTGCTCCACCACGACGAACTCAACTTTGCTTCGAAAGAGCTCTTGGGCCACGTAACGCCCCACTCGTCCGCAGCCTGCCACAATATAATGGTCTCGAAGCCCCTCAACTTTCTTATTCATGCGTCTCTTTCTTACGGCGCGTCCCAAGGCGCCATCAACCAAGAAGGCCGTTAAGGTGGATTGCAAAAGGGATAGAACAATTAACCCAAAGACAATCGTGATGGCGGCCACGGCGCGGGCACCCTCATGACTCTCCATATTGGGCAACTCGCCGTAGCCCACGGTCGAAACCGTAATCAGCGCAAAAAAGATTGCGTCGAAAAGGGAATATTCACCGCCACCGGTGATCCAAAGAGCGATCCCCGAACCCACGACCACGACCACCAATGCAGAAAACGCGAAGAGCAAGCGAGCGCTCCAGCGAGCCCAACGGGGGGCATACCCGCCGCGCAACTGCTCGTGCTCATCTTCCGGTGGTTCCGGCGTATCAAATTGGGAAGTGCGAAAGTCCAAAGCCCTCAGAAAGAGTGTCTACAAAAGGACAGGCCACGACAAGGGCGAAGAAAAATTTCGCCCTAGTCCACGAAAATCGCCGCTCCGGCACTCTCAATCACTTCGTGGTACCAGCGAAATGAATCCTTCGGGGTACGCACTTGCGTTTGGTAGTCGACGTGAATTAGCCCAAAGCGCTCCCGATAACCCTCTGCCCATTCGAAATTATCCATGACCGACCAATGAAAATAACCGGAAATCTCGGTTCCGTCTTCCCCTGCCCGATGCAGTGATCGAAGGTAGCGCTTAGCGTAGTCAATCCGAGCAGGATCGTGAACCTGGCCGTCAAGGGAAACCCAATCGCGACAGGATAGCCCATTTTCTGTGATGATAATCGGCAGACCGTAGCGTTCATAAAAGAATTTGGGTCCCCAATACAGAGCATCGGGCGTCAAGGGCCAGTTCAGAGCTGTCGCCGGCGCCCCCTGAACTTCATCGACAGCCTTCCAACCTAGCTCTGACTCATCCCTTTCGACGGAGATGCCTTGGTAAATGTTCACGCCGAAAAAGTCTAAAGGCTGAGAAATAATAGCCAAGTCCTCAGGGGAGAAAGATGGCACGTCTCGACCGAAGAACCTCAAGCCCTGTTCTGGGTATTGGCCGAGATAGACTGGATCCATCCACCAGGCACTGTTCCAAGAATTTTCTTCATGAACTTCAAAGGTAGCGCGACGGGCTAATTCTATGGCCTCTGCTGTTTCTTCTCGGGGCAGACGAGCTATGCCCACCGGTGCGTAGCCGATGCGAATCTTCTGCTTGGCAGAAGCTCTCATCGCTTGCACGGCTTTTCCATGGGCCAGCAGGCTATGATGGCCCGCTCTCAAAAACTCCTTCACTGGCAATTGCAGTCCAGGCGCATGGCGCCCATCGAGATGACCCAGGCCCAGGAACACCTGAGGCTCGTTCAGGGTAAAATAGTTGACGACCCGATCCGAAAACAACTCCACCACCTTGGCTGCATATTCAGCAAACCAAGCCGGACTATCCGCGCTTAACCAGCCTCCGCGGTGGAAGAGATCGAGAGGGTAGTCCCAATGAAAAAGCGTCGCCCAGGGAGTAATACCTCGCTCCAGTAAGCCATCGATGAGGCGCTCATAAAAGTCCACACCTTTGGGATTCAAATCTCCTTGCCCCTGGGGCAGCAGTCGCGGCCAAGAAAGACTGAAGCGGTAAGCCTGTAAACCCAATTGGGCCATGAGGTCGAGATCTGAGTCCAGCCGATGATAGTGGTCGCAAGCGACCTCGCCTGTGTCTCCACCTAAAACCGTGCCTGGACGGCGGCAGAACATATCCCAGACGCTCGCGCCCTTGCCATCCGTGGCGGCGGCACCTTCAATCTGGTAGGCGGCTGCTGCTGCTCCCCAGATAAAGTTCTGAGGAAAGGACTTCTTGACACCAGGAACCTTGGTCATAGAGATGCTCTAACAGAAATACCTCCTCACTGAAAACGCATCCACAACTCTCCGGAGCGCACCCTCTAGAACCTTCGCTTCCACGGAGAAGCCTCGACCTCAACAATGAAAGCTCAAACTCTCCCACCAGAGGAATTCTATGCTCTTCTTCATCAAGGCAACCCTGGTGATCAAGAGCTCTATCAAGAACTCTGCTCCGGGACCCACTCAGTGCTCGAACTAGGGTGCGGTGCCGGACGTCTGATCCCCTCGCTTCAACAAGTGACTGCGAAGTATTACGGGATTGAGAATAATCCAGCTCTAGCTGCCCAAGCTCAAACTCTTGCATCTCGTGAGAATACTGAAATTATGATCGCTGATGCCCGTCAGCTGAATTTCATTAAAACGAGATTCGAGCGCATCCTTTTGCCCTACAACTTTCTCTATTGTCTGGGCGGTTTGGAAGGCGCGCGACAGTGCATTGAAGGCCTAGCTCCGATCTTGACAGAATCTGGCTCTCTCTGGCTCGACGTCTATCCCGTGGACGACTTCCACAGAGCCGCCCTCGAAAGCGAGCTACCTCAAGACGATCAAGAACCCATCGCAGAATTGCTCACATCTGTCGGCCAACTGCAAATTTATGAAAACACGACAATATTGCCGAAAGAGCAACGGTTGATCGTTGAGTACCAAGCCCTCAATCAGCAACAGGTGCTCGTAGCAGAGCAAAGTATCCAGCACGACTATCTTCTCCAGGATCAAATCTTTGAGCTACTGGAAGGTGCGGGTCTCGGCGAGCTTGTGCTGCGGCGCGGTTTTGAGGCGACTCAAGCACCCGAGACCGCTGAATCAGAGGGCATTCCCGGCCAAGGCAATGACTCTTTCTATTTGGCGGAGGAAGACCCAGTACTGATCATCGGTGCCTGCTCGAACCAAGTTCAAGGAGATTGAGAAAATGCCTTGAAGCTGGCGTCGATCCCCCCGACACTCCAAGGCGATGCGCAATCACTCCCTTCTGAGCCTTGAGACCCTGATTCGAATCGCCCTCACGTCGATGGCCCTTTCCCTCGCGTGGGCTGCTCTCTGTAGCCCCGCCACAGCGGCGCCCAAGAAGACAACCCGAATTGGCGTAATCGTGGACGGCAAGTCTGAATACTATCAGCGACTCGGTGAAAGCTTTCAGCGCGAGGCCGTCGCCCTAACGTCCAACGAATTTGATGTGCAGGTCAATCCAGAAAATGTGATTGAGTGCGACTTTACGAAGAAGTGCGTCGACGACGCTATTCGCCGACTTCTGAATGACCCCCAAGTCGATATTATTGTTGCCCACGGTTTTATCGCTTCGAATGAACTCGCTCATCGAAAAACTCTCAAAAAGCCAGCTCTTGCGCCTTTTCTGATCGACCCGAGAGCCCAAGGCCTCGACCCAGAGCGAGTGCCCCGCAACCTGGCCTACATCCTCTGGCCCACGAATATAGGTCGTGGGATCAAAGAATTGAGTTCCCTTGTCTCATTTAAGAAAGCAGCTCTTTTGGTCGAGAAAGAGACGTGGGCGGCCCTGCCTCCCGAGCTCAGCCCCCATATTGTTGCGAGTGGCGCCGCCCTCGGAAAGGACTTGCAGGTCATCCCGATCAGTAATCAGGCGAAAGAAGCACTCGCAGCGCTGCCGCAAGATATCGATGCTGTCTACGTCGGCCCCTTGCTCTCGATGCCCGAAGAAGAACTCAAGGCTCTCGCTAAGGGCCTCGAGGCGAAAAAGCTGCCCTCCTTCGCCTGGAGAGGCGAGGATGCCGTTCGCCAGGGATTTTTGGCCGGCATCTCCTCTGATGACGACTTTAAAAAACTGGCGCGCCGTTTCGCTCTTGCTTTGCAATCCTTACTTCTCGGTGAGCGCCCCAACACTATCCACCCCCGCTCAACACGCTCAGAGCGACTCTATCTGAACGGCACAACGGCTGCGGCGATAGGCATCTCTCCGAACATACAAACCCTGCTCGCGGTTCAAGTCATCAACCCAATCTCCTACGCCAAACCACAGCTCGAAGAGAGTCAGCAGCTTTCCCTGAAGGCAGCAGTTGCCATTGCCTTGCAATCGAACCTCAATCTTTCGGCTGCGGCACAGGGCGTTCTCGCCGCCGGAGAGGCTGCTCGCAAAGCACGCAGCCCCTTATTGCCTCAGGCGAAATTAGAAGCTGGCATTCGACAAATCGATCGGGATCGCGTCGCGCCGGCCTCACCCCAAACTCTCGCTAACTGGACCGCTTCCGGCTCTCAATTACTCTACAGCGAACGCGCTTGGGGGACCTTCCAATCAGCGAAGCATAACTCACGAGCTCAACAAGAAGCCCGAGAAGGAGTTCGGCTCAATACAGTCGAAGACGTCACAGTTGCTTTCCTCTCTCTGCTCCAAGCGCAGACCCTTCGTCAAGTACAGGAAAGCGACTTGAAGCTGTCCCGCGAAAATCTCGAGATGGCGCGGATCCGATATCAAGTCGGCCAGGCCGGACGAGAAGAAGTTTTCCGCTGGGAATCCCGTATTGCTCAATCGCGCAACGAACTTCTCAAAGCCGTAGCAAGGGAGGGAAACTCGCGGGTTCAGCTGAACGTGATCATGAACCGCCCAGCCACCCTGGCTGTGCAACCAGAAGATATCACCCTAGAAACGCCGGGTTTGCTCTCGTCTGACCCTCGCTTTCGAGGCTACCTTTCCAGCCCGCGCCACTTTATCATCCTCCAAGAATTTATGGTCACGGTTGGACTGAGCAACTCCCCCGAAGTGCGACGTCTTGAGTCAGAAATGGCGGGCCTGAAGCGTACTGCCGATGCCGAGCGCCGCTCTTACTTTATTCCCGATGTCGGTATCTCTGGTTTCGTGAACCACCGTTTTTATCAGGGAGGGGCAGAATTTGTTTTTCCAGGCCAAACCATCGATGATTTTGATTGGCAAGCGGGGGTCCAAGCAAGTCTTCCCTTCTTTGAAGGTGGTCTCAAAGATGCCACCATTGATCAAAATATGGCGCAATACGGCCAGCTCTCCTTACAAAAACAGTCGACCGCTCGCCAAGTCGAACAAAATGTCCGGGTCTCCCTCAACGAAGCAGGTGCCTCCTATGCGGCGATTACAATTACTCGAGAGGCAAAGGCCGCATCGGAGGGCAATCTAAAGATTGTTCAAGATCAGTATCAACGAGGTCGAGCGACAATTATTCAACTCCTGGACGCGCAAAATCAGGCGATCATTGCGGAGAATGAAGCCGCAAACGCCGTCTTTAAATTCCTCACCGACCTGATGCGCGTCGAACGCGCATCAGGTCGCTTCGGCTTTCTGAGCGAACCCCAAGAAGTAGAATCACTCTACCGACAGCTAGGTCAACTAGCAGCTCGTCGAAATGTTGGGCCTGTTCCCCTTGTGGAGGCGCCCGATGTCAAGCCCCTAGAAAGCCTCGACGATTCCCTCAAGGCCCCTTAACTTTCGCGCTTTCGAAGAGCTTCCCGCACCCAGAGGAGTCAGAGGACCGATGAGCACTTCCAAGCGATAAAAGCGGAAGCAGCTCAAATGCAGACGATCACAAGGACCACTTTACGCAGCGAGGAGGGGGAGTATCTTCTTCAAAAGCTTCGTTTAGGCCGCCCATGTCAGAAACTCCCTTAGTACTCATCGTCGACGACAACGCGGGCATTCGGACTGCCCTCTCCACGCTTCTTGAGGTCAACGACATTGAGTCGATCAGTGTCGAAACCCCTGAAGCCGCCCTAGCGGCCATTCGTACTCAAAATGTCGCCGTCGTTCTTCAAGATATGAACTACTCGACCGACACAACTGGTGGGGATGAGGGCATGGCACTCTTCCGCTCAATCCATGAGCACGCCCCTGACCTACCAGTCCTGTTGATGACGGCTTGGACTTCCCTTGAGACAGCGGTTCAATTGGTCAAAGAAGGAGCCGAAGATTACTTTGGTAAACCCTGGGACGATGACAAGCTCGTCAACAGTATTATTAAGCTAATGAAGTTGCGCACCCTGCGCATTGAAAACCGACGCCTCCTAGCCCAGGAGCGTCTCGCTCGACAAAAGCTCGACGAAGAATATGACCTGTGCGGGATTGTCTACAAGAGCCGGCAAATGCAAGAAGTGCTTTCCTTGGCTCTTAATGTAGCCAAAAGCGACGCCGCCGTCTTAATCACCGGACCCAACGGCTCGGGAAAAGAAAAAGTCGCAGAGCTCATCCAAGCTAATTCACGGCGCGGCAACGAACCATTCGTGACCGTCAACGCTGGCGGCTTACCGGATGAGCTCCTCGAAGCAGAACTTTTCGGCGCCGAAGCTGGCGCCTACACTGGAGCACGCAATCGGCGTGAAGGTCGCTTCGAGGCAGCCAACGGTGGCACCCTTTTCCTCGACGAGATGGGGAATCTATCAATGAAGGGTCAGATGAAGCTACTCCGTGTGCTGCAATCTGGTGAGTTTGAGCGCCTTGGTTCCAATAAGACCTTAAACTGTGATGTTCGTATCATTAGCGCCACCAACGCTGACTTGAAGGAAGAAATTAGTAAAGGAAGCTTTCGCGAGGATCTTTTCTTTCGACTGGCTGTCATCGAGATCCGCATCCCTGCCCTAGCAGAGCGGCCTGACGATATATTACCAATTGCAGAAGCCTTTCTTCCACTCTACCCAAAAGCAGATGGTCATATCTGCAGCCTCGGCCAAAAGTCTCGTGAAGCCCTGCTCAATCACTCCTGGCCGGGAAATGTGCGAGAATTACAAAACCGCCTACAAAGGGCCACCCTCGTCTGCACAACAACCGAAATAACCCCGGCCGATCTCGATCTATCACCCTCAACGCACAGCGATAAAGTGGAACTTTCGGCTTCAGCTAACATCGAAAGCGAAAAATCGGAGGACCCGCATGCCCTTGAGATTATGGAGGCGCTCGACCGAGCTCAT
>JAKVCH010000520.1 GCA_022447485.1 Polyangiaceae bacterium
CGCAGAGCCTCCATGCTTTTCGTTCGGGGGCCATCATGGTCGTGGGAGAGTCGCGCTGCGATCTACCGAAGACTCTCAACGAAGAGCTTTCAGCGGAGGAGCAGCGAGAACGCTCTCGGCCGGTCATAGAATCATGGGCAAAAGATCAGAAGAAATCGACAATCGTAGGACTACCCTTCGATGAGGTGTTAGCTGTAGCAGAGACAAAGAGTGATTCTCTTTTCATCTTGGGGAGGAAGATGGAGAGCTTTGGCGAGGCTGCAGCTTTCTCTCTTGAACTGATCATTTTTGACGGCAAGACCCTTCAGAACATCAGCGCTGAGTTAGGCGCGGCTCAGTCTCTCGTCCTTGGGCCAGACGAGGAAATTTGGCTACTCGACAAGGAATACCTCCGACCGCTTCAGGTGGCGACCGACCCTCTGCGCTTGCCGAGTGGCTGTGAGTACCCCCATGCTTGGTTTGAAGATGAGCATGCCTGGCTGAGCTGTGCCGAGGGCATCTACACCACCGATGAAGCTCAAGAGCTAATTCAGCTTCCCCGGGGCAACGGCTCTTGCGAGGCACTCCAGCCTCGGCCCAATTTTGCGGTGCGGGGGCTCTATCAGAAGTCGTCCGATCTGGTGAGCTGTGGAAGTCGCACTTTGCGTTCCGGGCCCGGCAAGGTGCCGAAAAGGGCCCACCCAAGAACCCTCCAGCCCGACAAAAGGCAGCACCCGAAAGACTGGTAGAGCATCGGCCCCCAAACGGACGAAGTCTAAAATCTTCGGCCGCAATTTTTAGGTGACTTGCCCAGAGCGAATCCAGTCGTGGAGTGGCCGGGTTGCTGAACAACTCTTGCCATGAGTATCCCGAAAATGAATCATTCCCGCGGAAAGACGGCCGAGATGGCGGTTGACCCCTGCGAATGAGTACTCTACTTCGTGCTGTGCAGGCTGCCGTCCTCCAAGGGATTCATGGAAAACCAAGTTCGATTGTCAGTAGTTATACCCGTTTACCGTTCAGCCGATTGCCTCGCTGAATTGATGCGTCAGCTCGATGAGGAATTAGGCAAATTAACTGCAGTCAGTGACTTTGAAGTCATTTGTGTCAACGACGCCTCTCCCGATTCCTCTTGGGAGGTGCTGAGCAACTTGCAGAAACAATTTTCATGGCTCGTGGCTATTAACTTGATGAACAACGTAGGACAGATGAAAGCAACTCTCTGTGGCCTGGAGCAGGCACGCGGAGACCTCATCTTGACGATGGATGATGATATCCAGCATCGTCCCGACCAGATCTCCAAGCTCTTCGACCAATTGCTTTCCCGTCCTGATTTAGACTGCGTCTTGGGTTTTTTCCCGCAGAAACGCCATGCCAGGTATCGTAACCTGGGGTCTGAATTTATCGCTTGGATGAATCGTCATGAATTTAAACTACCGAAGCATTTAAAGACATCGAGCTTTCGATTGATGCGACGTTCGGTGGTCAACTCGACCTTAAAACATCAAACCGCTAATCCTGATATTTCTGTGCTCATCTATTCAAGCACTTCCCGTATCGAAAACGTGCCCATAGAACATAATGAACGTTTTGCGGGAGAGTCTACCTACACGGTAGCAAAACAAGTTCAGCTTGCTTGGGATAATATCTGTAATGTCAGCGTGATTCCTCTACGGTTAGTCGCGATTTCCGGCGTGCTCATGAGTCTATTCGCTACATCCTTAGTCCTACGAGCTCTTTATCAGTACCTCACGGGCGTCACTCAAGTGCCAGGCTGGACGACGATCGTTATCTTACTGGGTTTCATCTCAGGCTTCTCACAGCTGTCCTTGGGTATCTTGGGCGAATATTTAGTACGCATGCTCAAAGAGGTACGTGGAGATCCGCGTTACGTTATTCGAACGATTGAACGTCAAAAGAAAATGCCTTCATCCGAAGAGTGGAGCTCCTCCCGAGAAAATCGCCTCGCAGAGACGAGAGCAGAGAGCTAATCCTTCATCTTGTATGGCCGTCTCGATTCACGATTGGAAGAAAGTCGACTCGTCAACGCCGAGCGTCCCAGCAGACGTTGAACTCTGGTTCATTCACCCCTGCCCATCAAACATCCGGGTGAGTTCGCTCATCAAGGAGCGCTTCAGTCAGAATCCTGATCTCAAAATTCTGAAAGACGAATATGGTAAGCCGTTTATTACGCCCTCAAGCGGAGTAGTTTTTTCTGGTGCCCATTGTGGCCTGGCAGCTCTCTTGGCGATTGGCAAAGATAGAACACTGGGGGTTGATATTGAGAAAAACGATCCGCGTCGTTTCAATGAAAACATACCCAGGGAGTATTTTACAAACCGAGAGAACGAGTTTTTGGGGCAGCTCCCGCTCGAACAGAAAATCGAGGCTTTTTTCCATATCTGGACATGTAAAGAGGCCGTGATTAAGGCCACTGGCCTGGGTACTCAATTGCCCTTGGAGCATATTGAGATAGCAGGTCGTCATCCAAAAAAAGTCGCTCTCTTCAACGTACAAAGGCAGTGCTTTGAGGCTGGTCACCTAGAACTTCATGAACTGCTGCTACCGAACGACTATATCGGCTACGTTGCGAGCGGACCGTCAGGCACATCTGAACCAGAAGTCCTCTGTAGATAAGAACCGCGCGCCTAAGTTGGCATAAATGTTGTGTACCGGTGTGTTATAGACGCTGAAACCTGCTCCTCCTAAGCGGTGCCCGCGGGCGGCATAAGCTAAGAGCGCTTTGTGGTAGAGATGCATACCCGTAATTTTAGTATTGCTCTGCAGCATTGCTAGAGTGAGTTCGAAACCAGAATTTGTGTTCTGACTTAAGAAATAGCCCTGTTCTTCACCTTCGAGGG
>JAKVCH010000521.1 GCA_022447485.1 Polyangiaceae bacterium
CACAGAAAAGCGGCAAATGAATTGACTCCAGCCTCTTGTTGCTGGCTCAAGTAATAATAAAGGCTGGTGATAGTGAGCAGCGCAGCCAACGACAGAAGTTTCGCTCTGAATGGCGAGCGGGTGAGTAGTGAAACCGCCGAAAAAATTCCAATCCAACAGATGCCGTAGAGCCACACGCCGGCTGCCGCCAGGAACATCGCCTGAATTAGCTCGAAGTTGATTGTATATTGCCGCAAGTAGGCTGTGAGAAGGGTGCCGCTCATGCCAAAGAATAGACAAAGGGCAAGGACAAGGGATTGACCGAATGCTTTGCCCTTGATCCAGTCAGCACGAGAGATTCGAGTGAGAGCAAAGCGAGCCTCCCCGCTCTGTAGTTGGGCGCTTGTAGCGCCAGCTGAGAAGCCGATCACGATCAGCGCGACGGAGTGAAGTGCTATGAATGCAAAAAAAAGAGCCAGGGGATCATAACGCAAAAGAGCTTCGCCCCACTCAGCGACGGGCATCGCCTCTGCGAGCTGGTCGAGAGCTTGCTCTTTGAGCTCTGCCATGGGGACCTGATCAACCGGTATCTGGGATTGCTGAGCAATCAGCTGAAGCGCTTGTTCTTCGATATTTTTGATAATCGCTAAAAAGATTGTGGTTCCCAAAGCCGCTCCGCAGGCGAAGAGCAGGCAGGTGAGGACGACCAATTTAGATCGGAATAGTTCCGTTAATTCGAATCGCGCGACGATGAAGGGAGCTTTCATGAATACCATTCTCTTTAGCGGCGCAGCCTAGACGTCTTTTTTAGAAGTGAAAGTGGAAGCGGAGTCCTCTTCCAACTAGCTTGATAATTTTATGTCGTCTCGCGGGCTCGCCGAGCTAACCTCCGGTCTTGATGGGATCATAATTCGAAGTGAAACCCTGCTTTGACTAATCGCCGGTACTTGCGTTCATCAAAGCGGTAGAGTCGTGCGGCGCGATGGGCAACATCTTGCTCAACCTCGTCGGTTTCAATCAAGAGCCCCATGCCAAGAACCCGCTTACGAAAGTTCCGTTTGTCGAGAGGCCTTTCGAGCACAATTTCATAGAGGTGCTGCAGTTGGGAAAGAGTGAACTTCTTGGGCAAGAGTTCAAAGCCAATGGGTTGGTAGCGTAGTTTGTTTCGCAGACGTTCGAGAGCAAGGGAGAAGATTTTTGCGTGGTCAAACGCGAGACTGGGGGTGTCATGTACCCCGAACCAGGCCGCGTCGCGAGCATCAGTTGCCGCGTGAACGCGGTGGTTACTCAGCTTTACCAGGGCGTAGTACGCGACAGAGACGACCCGCTCCCGTGGATCGCGATCAATATTTCCGAATGTGTAGAGCTGCTCGAGGAAGACGCGATCTAGTCCGGTCTCCTCCTGTAATTCGCGCCTGGCCGCGTCTTCCAGGCTCTCTTCCACTTGGACAAAACCACCAGGTAAAGCCCACTGGCCCTCAAAAGGTGGAAGATCTCTTTGGATCAGCATGACTTTGAGTTCTTCTTCATCGAGACCGAAAACGACGCAATCAACAGTGAGCGCGCCTCGGGGATATTCATAGGTGAAGGTCATCTTTATTTCCTTACTCACCTTTACTTAGTGTTTTTAAGACACTAAGTAAAGTGGGGTTGATTGTCTAGGGAGATATAGAGCGATGAGAGCATTGGTGTGTGAAAATTACGGAGCGCCCGAAGTTTTGCAGCTGCGGGAGCTTCCCCGCCCGCAACCAAAGAAAGGTGAAGTGCTGGTGCAGGTAGCGGCTCTTTCCCTCAATACTTCGGATTGGGAATGTGTGACGGGTCAGCCTTTCTATGTGCGGGTCTATGGGCTGTTTCGACCAAAGCAGCCGATTCTTGGATCGGATATCACCGGCAGAGTTGTGGCTCTGGGCGAAGGGGTGGAGTCTTTGCAGTTAGGTGATGAGGTTTTTGGCGATGCGATGGGTACCTTTGGAGGCTTTGCTGAGTATGTTGCCGTGCCAGAAAAGGTGCTAGCCAAAAAGCCATCGTCCGTGAGCTTTGAACAGGCCGCCACTTTGCCGCAAGCAGCTGTCATTGCCTTGCAGGCGCTTCGCCAAGGAGGTGGGGTGACGGCTGGCCAGAAGGTTCTTATCAACGGCGCGGGCGGCGGCTCTGGGATGTTTGCCATTCAGATGGCCAAGAATGCTGGTGCTGAAGTGACCGGTGTGGATAACGCCCAAAAACAAGAGCATATGCTTGCTCTTGGTGCAGATCATGTCTTCGATTACCGAGAGGTCGACTTTACAAAAACCACCCAGCAATATGATCTCGTGATCGACCTTGTCGGTCGTCGTTCCGTATTTGCTCATCGTCGTGCGCTACGCAGAGGAGGTTGCTATACAATGGTCGGAGGCTCAATGAGTAGCCTGTTACAAAATTTACTGCTGGGGCCGATTGTCGGTTTTTTTACGAGGACGAAAATGGGCATCCTTGTCGTTGAACCTGACCACCGCGACATAGAGGTGATTCTCGGCTTGATTGAAGAAGGTCAAATCAGAGTTTTGATAGATAAGCGTTTTCCCTTGACGGAAACGGCGGCTGCTCTGAGTTACCTTGGACAGGGAAGTGTTTTGGGAAAAGTGGTCATCGAGGTGTAGGAGAATTCAGGCGGCCGACTTCGAGCGGCTGAGCTGTCGTGTTCAGCGGCTGGGGTTGGTTTTCTGTCGAAGTCGCGGGTTCTCAGCTCCTATTTTCAAGACAAAAGCAAAAAGCCGCAGTTCTTTGAACTGAGGCTTTTTTCGTTGAGCGGGAAATGGGATTCGAACCCACGACTTCGACCTTGGCAAGGTCGCACTCTACCACTGAGTTATTCCCGCTTA
>JAKVCH010000522.1 GCA_022447485.1 Polyangiaceae bacterium
GTCGATAAACTCTGAGCTGGGTTAGGATTCCTGGTCTCTGATAACGTTGAGACGAAAGATTTGACTTCAGCGGCCTCTTCCATAGGCACCGCGATTTTGGCCGGCTTTGGGTGCTGTGCGCCCAGAGTTGTTGTCGCTTTTTCGGTTCGGCCTTGCTTGCGTGGCAGGCTCATCAGGTGCGGTTAGCGTGGGCTCTGCGGGCTGAGCAGGAGGCGCTGCCTCAACTGCGGGGGCTCCACCGGCACCGGCTGCTGCCAGCACGCTGATGGTACCTGGCATACGGAAGCCAGAGATGCCGTCAATTTTCACTCGATCGAGGAAGTCGAAATAGTCGAGAGTGCTTTCCGCAAAGTGTTCATCCCAGTTTGTGTAGACGGCAAAGAGCAGAAGCGGCAGTTTGCGGCCGTTTGCGGCAGAGCCAAAAGCGGCCGATGTGTTCTGTCTAAGTGGGCGTGGCGAAAACGCGTAGGTGACCAGTAGTTTACGCCCGGGAGCATCGGGATCCATCTTCAGTTGGTCGATGTTTTTGACTTCGATCAAGGCCGTGAGTGATGGGCGTTCTCCCCAAGTGCTCACCCATTTTTTGATGACCTGAGCAGCGTGGTTTCTGGAAGTGATCTCTACCTCACCGGCGAACTGCTCTGCGCGGTAACCTTCGCTTGATAGGGCGCTAAGGTAGCGCATCAAAAAGACGTCAAGGCGACGGCCTCCGTCATCGGTGCTGAGTGGTATGGAGCGGAGGAACATCCAACCGTCATGTTCTTTATGCTCGAATTCCAAGTCGTAAACCTGACGTTCCAACTTGAAGTCGGCAGTGCCGTCGTTGTTTTCGTCGAAAGAGTAGACTGTGGTGTAACCGCGCGCATGCTTGGGCTTGAGCATAGGGTTGCCGTTGATGTCTTTCGACTCGACATAATTCACAAGTCGCCAATCGTCTCCGCCAAAACCACCGGTCTTGGTTGCCTGAACCTCATAGTGAGCTTCTTCTTCGATAAAGGTTTCGCCGGAGAACGCGGGTCGTGAAGAAGAGCGAGTACAGGCAAGGTGCATTGCAAGGGCGAAGCCGCCAATCAAGAGCGGAAGCGAGGAGCGCATGAGCCGACTTTGCAAAGGTTTCAAGGCCAAGTCAAGCAGGCGAAGAGGAACCTTAATCTCGGGAACCTTTCACACATCACCGGTCGCTTCTCGACAAATTCGAACTGAATGTGTCGAGTAACGCTTGTGACGATGGCTCGCGTGTGCTGCATTGATGATGCCGAATGCCTTCGACTTGGCAGGCAATCAGCAGCGAGCGTGAAGACTATCTGTAAAGAGCCTCATCTCGGCCATGGGGTCCTGACGTTCGGTGGTCCCTCCACAAATATCGAGTAGCAGCGGCGCGCGTTTCTCTCCTTGTGTGGTCAGCCCGTATTCCAAGTGTGGGGAACCGCCGGCCAGACGGATCGCTACTCTGGATCATCATCCGATGTTTACCTCTGAGAGCGCCAGTCCGAAGAAAATGCCGTGTTCGAGCTTCTCTTTTCTGGACACCTTTTGGCAGATAGCACTTTTTTCAGATTGGGAGACTCCAACCGCACGTGGTCACTACAAGCGCTCTCCAATGTCGCTTGAAGGCGTCGCCCAGAGGCAGTTGGTGAAGGTCGCTGGAAGTCGTGCTCATAAAAAAAGGCCGCTCAGCGTCACGCGAGCAGCCTTTATTCATCGTGCGAGAAACCTCACGGCTTGGAGAGGCAAACACCCTGAACATCCGAGACGCACGCCTTTCAGCCACCTTAGCAACCGGGCATAAAATACATCCTGTCAACTTTGAAAAAAGCCCCTAGAACGGCTGAGTGCGATTGGAATTCCTAGGCTCCTCGTCGAGCAAGGCAGCTTCCGAACAGGAAGAGGCCGAATGAGGTGCCGCATACTTACAGCGGTTCAACTTTCCGTTCTTGTTTGCAGCGTATCTTGTACTCGAGATCCGCCTGATATCGTTAAGTTTTGCAATCCTCCACCGGAAACGTTTGAGCAGATGATGGGCGTGTCATTTTGGCTTGCTCAAAACATCGAAGAACCTGAACTTTTGGAACTCTTGACTCGGTGGGCCACTGGTCCAACGACTGATATGCAACTTGCCGATGAGTTAGAGCGTCGAGCGGTGGCCAAGGGGGCGCGCGCGTGTCCATTCGCTGAGTGGCTCAGAAAAAGAGGGCGTTAATCGCGCTCGACCTGCCCCGGGGCTAGGTTATGCAGTGCGTCGGCTTTGCGTTTAAAAATTGACGTCGCACACAAATTTATTTTTACAGTGGATTGATTGGGCGTTAGTTCCCGAGCAGTAGCTTGGATCGCCCCGAATTTGTCGGCGACCATCTTTGTTGAGTCAGGCGAATAGGGCCGCGTAATTCTTGGCAGAAGGTCACAGGCAGCGGCGAACTTTCTCGTTTCGTTCGCGACAAATTGAGGCCCGTTGTCGCTGAGCCACTCGACGGGATGAGGTGCCTTGATGTCACCAAATCGATCATCGCCAGCCACCTTCGCAACCGGGCATAAAATACATCCTGTCAACTTTGAAAAAAAACCCGATAACGGCTGAGTGCGATTGGAATTCCTAGGCTCCTTCAACTTCATTCGAAGAGCTTGCAGCGCCGCGGGTTCGAAGTCACTTAGCCTCAGAAATGACGTCACATGTGTCGTTGGTTGTTACGGTGACTTCAGTGCGCCCCAGCGACCTTCACACCCGAGCATAATGACCATTCTGCCAACTTTACAAAGGCGTCGATAAACTCTGAGCTGGGTTAGGATTCCTGGTCTCTGATAACGTTGAGACGAAAGATTTGACTTCAGCGGCCTC
>JAKVCH010000523.1 GCA_022447485.1 Polyangiaceae bacterium
GTGTCTAAAATATGGATTATCTGAACAACCTGAAGCGGAGAGCAAAAATGCAGAGACTTTCTTCGCTCTGCAACTAGCCGAAAATACGAGCATTTGCTCTCAGCCTGGGGAAGCCATGGCAGTCATCGGCGTAGCGATCACCTAGTCGATAGCTGCGCATCAAAGGTAATGGTGAGTCTTCAAAGGCTAACGAGGTGTCTCTCCGTGCTCCAAACCTCGAACTGAGCGGAAAGAGCCAGAACCCCCAACACTCTCTCTCAAAAAGCCATGGGGTTCGGCAGAGGAAAGGCTATTTTTCACCGCACCGAGTGCCGGGTGCGACTCCAAAGTCTCAGGATCGAAAAGCTCTCGATTCGAACGATAAACGCGAGGCGTTCGATAGACCAGGGACAAGGCGCGAATGAGACTCATCTCTTGATAATCGTTGCCCGCAATGCGCCGTAATTCCGCTTGAACTTCAGGAGCATACTTAGCGCTCATTTTGGGGAATATATGGTGCTCGACATGATAGCCAAACTGGAGAGAGTAGATTTCGTAAAGCCACGGCACCTTGACCGTTAAACTACTTTGTAAAGGATCATTCTGGTTCACCAAAGGACTCAAACTATGATTGGTCACAATGTAAGACATCACAATTACATTTGCGATCATCAGAGGTAGTAGGTAGAAAGCCAGAAACGCTGTACCTCCTCCAAAGTAAATGAAGGAACCCCAGATGCACCAACCAAGGGCTCCTTCAGCCAACGCCAACAGAAACGCACCCAGCTTGAGATAGCCTCGCGACCATGCGCTCAAGTGCACCTGAAGACTTTGTAGGCTAAAGCCCAAGAGTAGGGTCAACAGCCCTCGCTTCTTCCGTGACCGGAGAGCCCCCCAGAGAACCGGAATTCGAACCGAAGTCTGCTCTAAATATTGCTTTAACCGAGGATAAGCGTCCGGATCCTTCTCGCCCTGGTTTGTGTGAGCATGGTGCACTCGATTGTGCCAGGTCATCCAGACTCGTGGCGAAATGCAAAATGGTAGAAAGCTGAAGTAGCCGATAAGGTATCGCCAGCTCCGATTTCGCACAACTGCACCATGTAAGGTCTCATGGGCAACAAAAGCCAAGCCGCCAAAGGCAAAGCCCAAAGGTAAAGCAAGCGGTAGGATCATCCAAAGCGGCCTCTCCGCCCCCAGCCATGAAAAACCGAGGACAAGGCAAAAAACGACAACAGCCCAATGCCCCAACCACCACCCAATTCGTGACCTGACTGGCTCGAAAACATGGCTCCCGAGACGTCGTTTCAGCAAACGGGTCAAATCTCTTGATGTTCCGTCTCCCACAGTAAATTCTGTATCGGAATGGAGACAACTTCCGTCACGTTCCCATCAGAGCGTCTGGTTCTTTGGTCAGAGTTTCGTCATACCGCCCAGATTGGATTCTCTTTATTTCAGAATCAACTCTTTTCGCTACAGCTAATACACTGCTCCTTGGGCAAGAATTTAGAACGAGAGGTCCTCGCGAAAGTAGTGACAGGTATAGCCCCCGGGATGTTTCTGTAGATAGTCCTGATGCTCGCTCTCCGCTGAAGTGAACTCCCCTGCTGGTTCTAAACGAGTTACAATCGGAGCTCCCCAAGAACCATTTTGGTTAATTTCAGCAATCACTGATTCTGCGACAGCCTTTTGCTGATCGTTCATATAGAAAATGACGGAACGATACTGACTGCCACGATCATTACCCTGGCGGTTCACTGTTGTCGGATCATGTATTTTAAAAAAATGATCTCGTAAAAGAGAACGGTAAGAAATTTTTGTCGAGTCGAAGAGAACCTGAACAGATTCGGCATGACCACTTCGACCCGTCTTGACGTCTTTATATCGAGGGTTAGCTACCTGACCACCAGTATAGCCAACCTCGGTATCGATAACGCCAGAGACCGCCCTCAAAAGTTCCTCCATTCCCCAAAAGCAGCCACCCGCCAAGATGGCCGTCTCCCGATGTGGATTCGTTCCTTTTGCTTGTGAATTTTTACTCGACTCTTGGCCAGCATGTAGCGATTCACCAGAGCTCGAGTCGGCTTGGTGTCTGTCCTTGGCTCCTGGGACATCGACAGTAGCTCGCGCAGCGAGTGGTTCTTTCTCGCGACAGCCAGCAGACAAAACCAAGAGAGACACGGCCAAAATGAAAAGTATCTTTTTCCTCACTTGAACTAGTACGCGGTAATTCTTCAAAAGTTTCAACCCCGACAAGGATTTAAGTCAAACGAACATGAAGAAACGACTAAATATCTCGCGTAGCCCCTTCGAGCCCAACAAATGCGCCCGTAAGATCTTCATTCACATGCCAAATCAATTGTGCTCTCGTCAAAAGTCCTGGCTGAAAACGGAGTAGAGTCGCAGTACAATTGGAGAGAAATACGCCGCAGCTTCGCGGCTCCTCGCTGCAGATCACGCGCTTGATCAAGTGGGAACCGAACACACCATGACTGACTAAAATTAGGCGTCGAGCGCCTTTCTCGTGGACTTGGTCGAGAGTCGACAGCAGGCGTTCAATGCGGTCACCAATCGCAGAGGAACTCTCTCCACCATAGTCGGAAAACTGGAAGAGTTCTTGAAGAGGAAGATCAACCAACTCTTGATGCTCAGCCTGGGCCTGCTTGACCGTCAACCCCTGCAAACTGCCCATCATCACCTCCTGAGCGTCGGTGATCTGCACAGGCGCGGGTAGAGAAAAGGCATGAGAAATTATCTCCGCTGTTTTATGGGCGCGCTCCAGCGGAGAGCTGAGAACGGCATCCACCGAAGAACAATGAGCCCTGAGCCATTGAGCCATTCTCTTCGCTTCTTC
>JAKVCH010000524.1 GCA_022447485.1 Polyangiaceae bacterium
ATACATCCTGTCAACTTTGACAAAAGCCTCTAGAATGGCCGACTGCGATTGGAATGCCTAGGCTCCAACTGAGGAAGATTCTTGTCCAAGCTGGCCACGTCCTTCTCTGGAAGTGCAAGTCCGACTCGGCGAGTCCGCTCCGCGCGCTACCCGACAGAGTCGTGGCGAAAGGCAAAAGAAAAGTCGGCGTCGTTGCGGCTGCGAGACACATCCTCAAGATCGCCTACTACGTGATGCGCGATGGCAGCACGTACAACCCAGAACTTCTGCGCACGTCCAGAGAGAAGGCGCAGATGCCCGCGGCTTAAACGTCGCACACGCAATCGCACCAGAGGCCTTTGCCAAGGAAGTCGATGAGGATCAGGCCGCAAATTCCTATGGCTCTCCGACGCTCTCAAGCGACGGAAGCAGCCCCAGCCTAGTTTGGCCGATCCGATCTTCTGCATGGCAGCATGTGCCGTCGGAGCTGACTCCGTTCGAGCACGTATGGAAGGATGGTGACCCTCGGCATTTGCCAAGATGCGAAACGCGGAACTCAAACAACAGCCGAGCTGCGCTCGCTCGATCTGGAGCGCATTTCTACGACGAGAGGTTGACGTCCATCATGGAAGGAAAACCAAGCGCATTGGAGCACCGACAGCAGTTCATGAAGCCCTCCCCTCAAAAGGAAACATATTGTTTCTTCTGCGCGTCGGGGGTGCTGGAGGCTCAAGGGTCCAGCCACCTTCACAACCGGGCATAAAATACATCCTGTCAACTTTGAAAAAAGCCCCTAGAACGGCCGAGTGCGATTGGAATTCCTAGGCTCTCCCACAGATGCCAAATGAGGTCGTCCAGAGTATTCCCGTCTGATGTCTTTGAAGGGAAGGTCGTCATTACCTCGCGGTCCTTGAGGTCGAAAATGAACTCAAATACGTCAGGATGTGTTTGATCCCACTGCATTTGTGAGAACTAGATGGCGGATCCATAGATGGTGTTTGGTACAGCCCTAGGCTTCCAACCCCTGGACCGAATCTTGTCGCCAACTTTAGTGGAATGTAGCCACACACCATCGAAAGGTTCAGACGCCTTCAGTGTCTCTCCAAGAAAACACAAGCAGCTGTCGTCAAACAGAGAGGAGATACCCTCACAGAGAAAAGAGACCCCGAAGATCTAGAGACAGGGGAGAAGACAGGGAGGAGATACCCTAGAAGACCCCCCTAGGAGAGTAGATAGGCAATAAAGGCAGAAGAGAAACAACGAGGAGCGGGGAGGTCGCATGATTGCCTGGTCCACAATCATGATGCAGGGTCCTGAAATGGCACCATCGCGAGAAATGGTGTCATAGGCTCCGGCCGCACCATCGCTCGCGAGGTCATTCACCTTCAACAAACCGAAAAGTCTTATGAGTGACGCACTGTCTGAGATGGGTGTGGGCACTTCTCCCACTCCTTGGGCTGCGTCTTTTTGACGAATGCAAGGCATCTCACCAACCAGAAAAAAAACCTCGAAAGAATGACTTTCGAGGTTTTTTTGCTCTTTCGAGCTATTTTAAGTTGTGACCCCAACGAGATTCGAACTCGTGTTACCGGCGTGAGAGGCCAGTGTCCTAACCGCTAGACGATGGGGCCGGTTTTACTCTTTCGAAAAGAGCTCTCTCAACCAAGGTTGAGAGTATTTGCTGGGGAACATGGATTCGAACCATGATAGCGGGTACCAGAAACCCGAGTCCTGCCATTAGACGATTCCCCAAGAATCAGGCACAAGCCGCATCGTTCTGGTAGATGCTGCAGCCTCAAAACAATGACCGAGATGATGACCCACCAAGATGATTGTTTTGCCCGACCACGATTGGCCGCGCTCCGAGAAGCAGGGCCGTCTCGCTGACGGGGCGGGATAAGTATCTCCTACCGTGAATTAGTGCAAGTAATAATTGTAACTTTTTCAAAGAAACCGGATTTATTAGGAATATTGCAGTTGAGGGAAATTAATCGACCTGTGCGGGTTGACCAATTCGTACCCGTGCCTAAGTTGCCCGCGAAATGAGCACCAAGGATATCGCTTTTCGTCGTAATGCCCGGGCACAGATGCTTGAGGGCGTGAATGTACTTGCCAACACCGTCAAGGTAACACTCGGACCCCGTGGCCGTAATGTAGCCTTAGAAAAGAGCTGGGGGGCGCCAACCGTCACAAAAGACGGCGTCAGCGTCGCTAAGGAAATTGAGCTCGATGACAAGCTCGCCAACGTCGGCGCGCAGATGGTCAAGGAAGTCGCCTCACGCACCAACGACGACACCGGAGACGGAACCACAACCGCTACTGTATTGGCTCAAGCCATCTTTACAGAAGGCCTCAAGATTATTGAGGCCGGCGCGAACCCAATGGGCGTAAAGCGAGGCATCGACGCTGCGACCGCGAAGATGGTTGAAGCCCTGAAGACGCAGGCAAAAGATGCTTCGTCTGATGAAAGCATTCGCCACATCGCACTCGTCAGTGCCAACGGTGACGAGCCTGTCGCAGACTACATCTCCGAGGCGATGAAGAAAGTCAGCAAAGACGGTGTGATCACTGTCGAAGAGGCTCAGGGTCTCGATACCAATGTCGATATTGTCGAAGGCATGCAGTTCGATCGAGGCTACCTCTCTCCTTATTTCGTCACCAATCAGGCGGACATGAAGGCTGAACTTGAAGATGCCTATCTGCTGCTCTCAGAGAAGAAGATCAGCGCCATGGCAGACCTTCTGCCCGTGCTCGAGGCTGTCAATCAGACAGGAAAGCCTCTCTTGATTATTGCCGAGGACATCGATGGCGAGGCATTGGCAACACTCGTCGTCAACCGCATGCGCGG
>JAKVCH010000525.1 GCA_022447485.1 Polyangiaceae bacterium
AAGAACATCGATTGCTATGCTTTTTTCAGTAAATTGAGACTTATCTTTTGGGGTTCTTTTCTTTTTTTTGATTTTATATTTCATTAAAGCAATTTTCTTCGGAAGAAGATTTGCTTTGATCTTGGTCTGATCAGGGTTAATGAACCGCCCAATCTTCTGCTTCGTCGCCCCCTGCGCGTCTGAAGCAGTTCTCACTTCGGGAGAGGCCAGTGCACTGGGCCCAGAAATGCTCCCCATGAGTCAGCTATGATAGTTACAGTTTTAAAAGAAGCTTCCGCCAACGAAAAACGAGTCGCCGCGACACCGGCCACCGTCGAACGCCTGATAAAAAAACTTGGCTTTCAGGTGCGCGTTGAAACCAATGCAGGCAGCTTGGCGGGCATCGCGGATGAGCAATACATCGAGGCTGGGGCAGAAATAGCTCCATCCGCAAGTGATGCCCTGCAAGACGCCGCTGTCGTGCTCAAGGTGCGTGCTCCCATTGTGCGGGACGACGGCACGGACGAGATCGCGTTGATGCCCGAGAACGCTACTTTGATCTCATTCATTCAGCCGGGACAAAACGAAGCCCTGCTCAAGAAGCTCCAAGCTCGTCCTATCTCCACCTTGGCCATGGATATGGTGCCGCGCATTACTCGCGCTCAAAAGCTCGACGCGCTCTCGTCGATGGCCAATATTGCCGGCTACCGTGCTGTCGTTGAGTCAGCGAACCTTTTTGGGCGCTTCTTTACCGGCCAAATCACTGCTGCAGGCAAAATGCCGCCCGCCAAAGTATTGGTGATCGGTGCCGGAGTCGCAGGTCTGGCCGCCATTGGTGCGGCGCGAAGTCTCGGCGCAATCGTGCGTGCTTTCGACACGCGCCCTGCGGTCAAAGAGCAAGTCGAAAGCATGGGCGCTGAGTTTCTTGAGCTTTCGTTTGAAGAAGATGGCACCGGCGAGGGCGGTTACGCCAAGACCATGAGCAAAGAGTTCATCGCCGCCGAAATGCAGCTCTTCAAAGAGCAAGCCCAGGAAGTGGATGTAATCATCACTACGGCTTTGATTCCTGGCAAAGCAGCGCCCAAGCTGATTCTTGAAGAATGCGTGGATATGCTCAAGCCAGGCAGCGTGGTCATGGACCTTGCGGCAGAGGCGGGTGGCAACTGCGTCTTCACCGAAAAAGACAAGGTTGTGGAAAGAAAAGGCGTCAAGATTGTCGGTTTCAGCGATCTACCGAGCCGCATGGCGCCCACCGCAAGCCAGCTTTATGGCATGAACCTCGTGCATTTCCTCGACGATCTGGGTGGCGCAGAAAACTTCCAACTCGATCTTGAAGATGAGGTCACTCGCGGGGCTCTGGTCACCCATCAAGGAGAAATCACCTATCCTCCTCCGAAGGTCGAGCGTCTTGTACCAAAGCTTGAGCCTGCAGCCCCCGCTGAAGAGCCGGAGCCTCAGACCGAAGCCGAGCCTCTATTTGGGCCAGGCGATCTCAAACGACTCAGTCTTGTTGGCCTAGGTCTACTCCTGGCATTCATAGGATTTGTCGCGCCAGCGACCTTCGTTGGTCACCTCACCGTATTTGTCTTGGCCTGTTTCGTTGGCTGGCAAGTGGTCTGGAACGTGACGGCCTCGCTTCATACACCGCTTATGAGCGTCACCAATGCCATCAGCGGCATCATCCTGCTTGGCGCCATGCACCAAGTCTCGGACCACAAACTACTCGAGGGCAGTTGGTTGACCGATCCCGTCACCATCCTCGGCGTTATCGCCATTGTCTTAGCGGCCATCAATATTTCCGGCGGCTTCCTTGTGACTCAGCGCATGCTGAAGATGTTCCAAAAATAATTTCTCGAAGAACGATATCATGAACGATCAATTGATTACGGTTGCCTATCTCTTTTCGGGCATTCTCTTTATCCTTAGCCTCGGCGGACTCTCGAAGCAGAGCACGGCAAAACAAGGAAACATCTTAGGCATGATCGGCATGGCGATTGCCATCCTCGCTACGGCCCTCGATCCTGACGTAAGCGGCTACGAAATGCTCGGCTACTCTGTTGCCTTCGGCGCAATCGTCGGCGCCGTCTTAGCGGCGCGAGTTGCCATGACCAGCATGCCTGAGCTTGTCGCTATCTTGAACTCCTTTGGCGGTGCAGCTGCAGCGCTTGTGGGAATTGCCAGCTTTCTCGACACTTCCCATAGTTTCGCTGGAGTTGAGCGCACCATCCACGAAGTCGAAGTCTTCATTGGCGTCTTCATCGGCGCCGTCACTTTCACCGGTTCGATTGTGGCCTTCGGTAAGCTGCGGGGCTGGATTGGCTCGAAAGCCCTCGCTCTTCCCGGCAGAAATTTTTGGAATATTTTGCTCCTGGCCGTGAGCATCTACCTGGGCACGCAATTCGTCGGTGAGCCGCATGACTCTGCCGCCCTCTCTCTTTGGTTGATGACTGCACTCGCGTCTCTCTTTGGCGTGATCATGGTGCTTGCCATTGGCGGCGCCGATATGCCTGTCGTCGTCTCTGTGCTCAATAGCTATTCTGGTTGGGCCGCGGCGGCCTCCGGCTTTATGCTGGGCAACGACCTGTTGATTATCACAGGAGCTCTTGTTGGCTCATCGGGTATTATCCTGAGCTACATCATGTGCAGCGCCATGAACCGTTCTTTTATGAACGTGATCTTTGGTTCCTTCGCCGCCACCTCCAAGAGCAAAGCGAATCAATCGGAGGACGGCGAGGAGCTCGTCCATACTTCGATTGAAAGTGAAGAGGCCGCTCAGCTTATGGAGGAGGCAAAGGAGGTGATCATTGTTCCGGGCTACGGCATGGCGGT
>JAKVCH010000526.1 GCA_022447485.1 Polyangiaceae bacterium
GGCCGCAGGGCTTGATGTCGGCACTTCTGACGTTGCCTGAGGAAGGGGTGTGAGCGAGGAGGGAGTAAGTTGGGTCGAGGGAAGAGAGAGCGGGGGCGCATTCGTGAATCGTGCTTGATGAGCAGGGGCGCCCTCTTTTCCAAGCTGTCGGTCGACGAGATTCAAGGCCATACGCAGGGCCGCAAGATTCGTGCGACGCTCTGCCAGCACGCTCAACAGACCTGCATCGCTCGAGCGTAAGATCAGGCGGTAATTTTGGTAGTTCAGAGAACAGAGCTGCTGGCTGCCATTGAACATACCCAACGCTTCCGCCGTGTGAAGAAGGCGCGGCCCGACTTGGTCGATGGCTTCGCGAATGTACGAGGGCACATCGTTCGCGACAACTTGACCGTGAGCGTCGACAAGAAAGCCACCGAGCACTCCTTGAATTTCTTTCAGCGTAGAAAGAGCCTCCATGATTAGATCTCCAACTTCTGGCGCAATTGCTGTTGCACAGAAGTACTTTCGGTTTGGTAGAAATAGAGAGCATCGCTGCGGATCGCCACGAGCAGTTGACCATCTTCGGTGGAGCAATCGATTGACTCCAGCCCTTCGAGCCCAAGATCAGCTCCGATAGCGTCGCCCAGCTGTACCGAGTAGGCCACGACATCAACGAGTGCATCGGCATTGCCCATGGTCTCGACCACCTCGCCACTCCGAAGGATCTTTGCGTGTATCACCTGGTGGTCCATCTTTTCTGTCTCTTTCTCGCTCGCGAGCGCTGTTTTCGTTTCGATCAGTTCAGAACGGGGCCCGGTTGCGGAGGCTTCGTCTTGGAATAATTCAATATCTGCATCGCCCAGCTCTTCGAAGAGATCGAGAGGCGAGTCCGGAGGCGAGTCGAGCGGCGAGTCGTAGGTGGGTTGCAAAGTCGATTCGTCAGCGATTTGCGCGGCTCTTAATAAAAGGCCCTGGTGGCTCTCTTGGACTGTCGATGGTTGGCTCCATCGCCCGGTCGCAGGGCTGAAACGGCCCCCAGCCCAGGTGAGCATTTCCAGCACGGCTTGGTCGCCCCGGGCGAGGGAGGTTTCGGCGTGGACAATCTCGCCTTGGGCAAAGAAGAGCGAACCTACGCCGTGAGAAGAGTTGATCACGTACGCAGAATCGGCTCGGCGTGAACATTCGTATTGAACGAGCTCTGCGAGAGATGCCGCACTGACTTGGCCGGCGAACCCGGAGTCTCGCGGAGAGGTGGTGGATCTAATCATGGCTCTACTTTCCAAAATGCAATCACTCGACCGATAGGACTCGATCTTTAGCTAGCCTACTTTCTGAATATTGCGGAAGCGTTTCCACGGCGTCCTTTTCGTTTTTCAAGTAGGTGTGCGAATGGCCTGATTTGCCAAACCTGGGCGTTGCAATCTCGAAAAAGCCCTTCGATAGGGTCGGCTTCGAAAGGAAAAGAATCATGTTTCAATCCCTCAGAAATCTGGCCCCCAAGATGTTGGGCTTATTGTGCCTCTTATTGATGACCTCGCTTGCGACTGTTGCCCTCGGAGAAGAAGGCGGGGGCATGAGCTGGGAGGAATACCGAGATGCCATGGGTATTACCGACACGGCGTCTGTGGAGGCGACCCCCATGGGCGCGGCGGGAGGCTTTGCGGTCGACGCCTTGTGGACAGTTATTGCTGCCGTGCTCGTCTTTTGGATGCAGGCCGGTTTTGCTCTGGTCGAGTCGGGACTGACTCGAGCAAAGAATACCGTGAATATTCTGATGAAGAACCTCATGGACTTCTCCATCGGCTCTTTGGTGTTTTGGATGGTCGGCTTCGGATTGATGTTTGGCGTCTCCAATGGCTTTGTGGGCACCTCTGGTTTTTTCTTAAGTGGTCATGAGAGTGAGACCTGGAGCTTTACGTTCTTGCTCTTTCAGACAGTCTTTGCCGCAACCGCTGCGACCATCGTGTCAGGCGCCATGGCCGAGCGCACCAAGTTTACCAGTTACCTTCTTTATAGCGTGCTGATCACAGGCTTTCTTTATCCTGTCTTTGGTAGCTGGGCCTGGGGAGGGCTCTTCGATGGTGGTGGATGGTTAGAGGCACCCGAAGGCGGCGTGCTGGAAAGCATGGGTTTGCCCGGGTTCATCGATTTTGCTGGTTCGACTGTGGTCCATAGCGTGGGCGGTTGGGCGGCCCTGGCTGGTACCATCATTCTCGGACCCCGCCTGGCCAAATACGGGAAAGACGCTCAACCGATGCGTGGACACTCAATGACTCTTGCCGCTCTCGGCGTGTTTATTCTTTGGATGGGTTGGTTTGGCTTCAACGCGGGTAGCACCACGGGAGTCACCGGGGGCACCGAGCCTTACGCGGGAGCCGGCAAAGCGATTGGTTTGATTGCAGTCAACACTAACTTGGCCGCTTGCGCCGGTGCAATTCTTGCCATGGCCACGACCTGGCTGCGGGCAGGTAAGCCTGAAATCTCTATGGCTCTCAATGGTGCCCTCGCTGGGCTCGTGGGGATCACCGCAGGCTGTTCGAATGTAGCGCCTTGGGCATCTGTTTGTATTGGTGCCATCGCTGGTACCTTGGTTGTGTTCTCTGTTGACTTCTTTGAAGCTCGAGAGATCGACGACCCAGTCGGCGCCATCAGCGTACATGGCGTCTGTGGTGCTTGGGGCACCCTGGCGGCCGGAATCTTCAATGTGGGCGGTTTTTCGATGGCCCAGATGGCCACCCAGGGCATTGGAGTGATTGCGGCCTTTGCCTGGGCTTTTCCCGCGGCTTGGGTTCTCTTCAAGGCCTTGGACAT
>JAKVCH010000527.1 GCA_022447485.1 Polyangiaceae bacterium
GTAGAAACGAAGCAGCGCTACCCAACCTGGCCTGGGCAAAAGCCGCAAAACTTAGTCATCGAGCCAGGTCGTAAGATCATTGTGGAGCTGTGGCATAACCACCCGGTCAAAGATCAGCCTCTGTGTCACGTTCGCGTGAAGAATTTAGAGACAATGCGCGAAGGTGGTCGCAATGAGGTTCAGTGCGACTCCGGAGCGCGCTTGTGGCTGAATGTTCAGTCAGCGCGAGCCGAGCTGGGAGTTGGTCTCTTTGTTGAATTGCGTGGCGCAGATGGAGTACGGGTGACAAAAGTTTTGAAGAATTCGCCGGCGGAACGAGAGGGAATTCGAGAGGGCGATCGGCTGATTCGCCTTCAAGGTATTTCCGTTGCTGAGATGGATGCCTTGGATGTAAAAAGTAAGTTAAACGTGTACTCCCGCTCTGGCTTAGACCTGGAGATAAAGAGCAAGTCCGGACAGCTGAAAAAGATAAGCGTAAAAGAAGGCCCGATCTACCCTCGCGGAGTCGTGCAGTTGAGCGAGAAATAGTTTCTATTCGGGCTCCGGGAGATGTTTTTCAGTGTGCCGCGTAAGGAATTACTGGGGGCTTTGCAGCCGTGCGTTGCGATGGCATAGGTAGGGTATGGATCTCGCTCGAAAACTTCTACCGTGGTCGACCTTAAAAGTTGTGGGGCCAGACAGGAAAACCTGGCTCAATGGGATTGTCACCTGCGATATTGTTGGGTTGGAGCAGGGTAAGGCTGTTTGGGGATTACTGCTGAGCAAGACGGGTAAAATTCAGTCGGAATTTCACGCGCTCGATAACGGTGAGGAGCTTCTATTGGGCATTCCACGGACAGAGAGTGATGCTGTCGCGGAAACCTTGGAGAAGTATTTGATTATGGAAGATGCTGACATCGAAGCTGCGGAAGGTACTTGGCAGGTGCTGATACGGACCGACAAAGGGCAAAAATCCAGTTCGCCAGAGGAGCTTCGTGCGGATCTCTTGGGACAGGTGGTTCGAGCAGCCGAGGGCTCCGAATCCTCTCAGTGGGGGATCGTTTCTTGGGGACGTTTTCCGGTTGTGCTTAGCTATGTGGAGCAAGGCGAGGCCTTGCTTTCCGACTCAAGTCAGTTGATCGAAACTGAAGAAGACTGGCGCGCGCAACGGCTTCTTTTAGGAAAGCCCGAGTTTGGAATTGACTTTACCAAGCGAGATAATCCTCACGAGGCAGGGCTTGATCGCTTAACTGTGAGTTGGGAAAAAGGCTGCTACCTGGGGCAAGAAGTGGTTTGCATGCAGGATATGAGGGGTAAGTTGAAGCGACGCCTCTCTGTCGTCACTGCCCCCCCATCGGTTCAATTGGTTGAAGGCGAGCCTCTGCCCTCTCAGGAAGGAGACCTAGGGCTACCGTCTTCGGTGAATGGCTCGTCGGCATTCTTGAAGTTATCGGCTCCGCTCTTCGAGCACACGGAGATTGCCGCGGAAAGTGGCGATCCAATCGCGGTGGCTCCGATATTATCAGCTGGGAGCTAAGCAAAGCTCTTGTTCCTGCTTTCGAGCTGAGTTCTTTTGAAGCGGAGCTCTCTGCCGTGGAAGAAACCAGCCCTCGCCGATTGAGCTATCATTCGCTAGGCTAGCGCCATGGTTCAGAAGAAGACCACTCAAAAGCGCCTGGGAGGCGAAGGCGCTGGGGGGCCAAGTCGGCGAAGCGTAGGTGGCCTGCGCGTCGCCGGCAGTGCGCTTGGCTTGGTGGCTGGAACTCCTTTGGTTCTTCTTTCTCGCCTGAGTCCAGCTGGTGGAGCAAAAGTCTGGGCAAAGTGTGAGTTTTTGAATCCCGGAGGCAGCTTGAAAGATCGTGCTGCCTTGGCAATGATCTTAGCTGCCGAAGATGAGGGGATTTTAGAAGCGGGAAGTGTTGTTGTTGAAGCGACAAGTGGCAACACGGGAATCAGTCTTGCAATGATTTGCGCGATGCGAGGCTATGGCTGCGTTCTCGTCATGCCCGAAGACATGAGCATGGAGAGGCGATTGATTCTCAAGGCCTATGGTGCGGAGATAGAGCTAACACCTGCAGAGCGTGGCATGGCTGGTGCTGTGGAGCGAGCAAAGCAAATAGCAAGGACGCGCCGCGGAGCGTTCATGGCCCGGCAGTTTGAGAACGAGGCAAATCCCTTGGCTCATTATCAGGGGACCGCCCAAGAAATTATTGAGCAAATGGAGGAGCCGATTGATGCCTTCGTGGCTGGTGTTGGTACGGGTGGAACGGTAACTGGCGTTGGGCGAGCTTTGAAAGAGCGTTGCTTGGGCAAGGTGCAGATTGTCGCGGTTGAACCGGCAAGTAGTGCGGTTCTGAGTGGAGGCAGGCCAGCATTACATGGGATCCAAGGTTTAGGGGCCGGCTTCATTCCTCCGATCGTGGACCGAAGTGTGATCGATGAGATTATCGGAGTGCCGGATGTCCAGGCCGAGAAAGCCAGTCGTCAGCTCGCACATAAAGAGGGACTTTTGGTTGGTCCTTCCTCTGGGGCCAATTTATACGCTGCCTTGGAGGTCGCGCAGAGGCTAAAATCAGGAAATATTGTCACAATTTTATGTGATTCTGGCGAAAGATACCTCTTTTAGCCTTTCTATTCGATCCGCCGGCGGACCTGGGAGTCACTCCATGCTAGAGGGCCCGCCATGGGTCACCCCTTTCAAATCCCTCCAGCGCTTGAGCTCGCAGAACAAGACGGTTCGACGGTTTCAGTCGTGGTGGAATTGATGCGTCGTTTATTGGCTGAAGATGGCTGCCCTTGGG
>JAKVCH010000528.1 GCA_022447485.1 Polyangiaceae bacterium
GCTTTGGTGGGCTCGGCGGTTTTGGTGGGCTCAGCAGCCTTTGCTGGCTGGGCTGCTTTCGCTGCGGGGCTGCTCGGTGCGTCTTCTGCCAAAACAGAGGTGTGCACGAGCGCTAGAGAGACGGCAAGTAAGCAGACTCTTCGACTGGTTTCGTTCATTCTTATCATTACTAACTCCATCCAAAATGGTGCTAAACAAAATATCCCTAAGACAAGACGCTAGAGCCTACAGCAATTCGTCCTGGGAGATGTATCGAGAATGTAAATGAATGTCGGGGTCTCGATTCGAAGTCGCCTTCCAGCATAACTCTCAAGCCAGAGCTGAAGAAAGCGCTTCGACTGGAATTTTGAGTGGAAAGATTAAGCCTTCAATGCTTGAGCAACGATAGCTTTTGCTTCCTCTTGCACCTGCTTCAGATGAGCTTTTCCTCGAAAAGATTCGCCGTAAATTTTGTAGACATCCTCTGTGCCACTCGGCCGAGCGGCAAACCAAGCATTTTCAGTTTCCACCTTCAGGCCTCCGATGAGTGCTTTGTTGCCCGGTGCTTCGGTGAGTCGAGCCAGAATTGGTTCACCTGCTAATTCTTCGGCTTGAACATCTTCTGGTCGCAAGTTTTTGAGTTTGAGCTTTTCTTCCGGAGAGGCAGGGGCATCGAGGCGTTCATAGACGGGGCTCCCAAACTTTTGCTCCAGTTCAGCGTAAAGTTCTCCGGGGTCTTTCTCTGTTTTAGCCATCATTTCGGCTCCCAGAAGATCGAGAATGATTCCATCTTTATCTGTGGTCCAGGTGCTGCGGTCTTTTTTAAGAAAAGAGGCGCCGGCGCTTTCTTCGCCACCGAATCCTAGAGTCCCGTCTCGCAGACCGTCGACAAACCACTTGAAGCCGACAGGAACTTCAATGAGCTGACGCTTTAAAGAGGCAGCGACGCGGTTGATCATCGAACTGGAGACAAGCGTCTTGCCGATTCCTGCATCACCCCAACCCTCTCGATGGGTAAAGAGATATTGTATTGCCACGGCGAGGTAATGGTTGGGGTTGAGGAGGCCCCGACTTTGGGTCACGATGCCATGACGATCGAAATCTGTATCGTTGCCAAACGCAAGGTCGTACTGACCTTTGAGAGAGATCAGTCCGCTCATAGCGTAAGGAGATGAACAATCTATGCGGATCTTGCCATCTTTATCTACATGCATGAAACCGAAAGTTGGGTCGACCTCCTTCGAGATAATGTCCAAGTTTATCTTGTACTTTTCCACGATTGGTTCCCAATAATGAACCCCAGCGCCGCCCAGAGGGTCAGCCCCTAAGTGCAACCCTGAGCCGGCAATTGCCTCCATATCGAGAATTTCTTCTAATCCGCTCACATAAGGCGTGGTGTAGTCAAAGAGGTGTGTTGTCGCGGATTCAAGGGCTTTCTGGTAAGCTACCCGCTGAACACCCTTGAGGCCATTTGCCAGGTAGTGATTCGCCCGGTCTTGGATTGGCCCTGTGAGTTCTGGGCCAGCGGGACCACCATGGGCGGGGTTGTACTTAAAACCTCCATCCCGAGGTGGGTTATGACTCGGAGTGATCAAGATGCCGTCAGCGAGCCGTTGGGGATGGCTTCGATTGTGAGAGATGATGGCGTGGGAGACGACGGGCGTGGGCGTGTAGCCTCTACGATCGTCGATGCAGGTTTCAATACCATTAGCGGCGAGAACTTCTAATGCCGAGATGAAGGCAGGTTCGCTGAGTGCATGGGTATCCATCCCGAGGAAAAGTGGACCCGTGATGCCTTGCTCGTGACGAATCTCACAAATCGCTTGAGTCGTTGCGAGAATATGAGCCTCGTTGAATCGGCCATCAAAGGCACTCCCTCGGTGTCCAGATGTGCCAAAGGCCACCTTTTGCCGAGGATCGTCAAGATCCGGCTGAATCGAATAGTAGGCACTGATGAGCCGTGGGATATTTTCAAGAAGGGAAGGGGGGGCCTTTTTTCCGGCGAGTGGACTCAAGCTCATGCCTTTGATTACCACCGGCTGCCCAAGCGCCACAACTCCTCAGTGGCGATGTTTACATTTTCTTCTCTATCAATTTTGAGTCAGTCAGAGGGGCCGTTGAGCGGGAGTTGGGCTTTGAATTCGCCGCTTCCATGGGGCAGGCATCGGCTTGACTTTTTTTGATGAGCGAAGGTGCCACTCGACCTGAGGGAGAGCCCCCAGGCGATCGGCGGCAACGAAAGCGATAAACGGAATGCGGTGCTCACTCGGAATGAATGAAGGAAGGAAGGATGAGAAGACGACGAAGCGTCGGCGACTTATTTGTGGAGAATCAGCAAGGTCGAACCGCCATATTTGGGGTTGTAGCGAACACCATGCCAGTCCTCCGGAACATCAGGCTCACTAAACTCAAAGAGCCACCGACCATCCCGTGGGGAGACATTGACACAGCCCGCGCTTTTGAGTTGGCCCCAGTCATTATGCCAATAGGCGCTGTGGATGGCGTGAGGACCACTGAAGTTTTGGGTCCAGGGGACATCGGCATGAACAATAGGAGTCGAAGATGAGTCCATCGTCGCAGTCCGAAATTTTCCTCCAATTCCAAATCTGCCCACAGGGGTGCTTGCCGTAGCAATCGGCTTTTTACCTTGATGCGGAGCCCCGCCCCGACCTGCTGAAATCATTGTCGCATAGACTGGACGAGTCCCCTCGAATGCAACGAGCCAACCACCCAAGATACTTGCCTCTATCCAGGTCGCGCGCCCCTTGCGCTGTCGTCCAGTGGTATCTTTTTCGCC
>JAKVCH010000529.1 GCA_022447485.1 Polyangiaceae bacterium
CCAAGTTCGATGTTCGAGAGCAGCTCAAGCTCATTTCTAAGTACTCGAAGAAAAATCATCTGACTAGGTCAGCAATACGCCAGAGCGCAAATACGCGTTTGCTAGCTGAATCTTCAATTGTTACTTTCCATTCTATCGAAGCTACCCATGGGGATACCTAGGGCAATTCGCCTACCGACGAGAGAGTCGATCCAGATCCATGAATAAAGCAAACTCGGCAAAACGCGGTACTTTGCTCATCTCCCTCGACCTGGAGCTTTTGTGGGGGTTTCGTGATGTATCTGTTCTAGACAGGCGAGCTCAACGAATGAAAGAGGCGCCGCAAGCCGCACTAGCTCTACTAGAGCTCTTCAAAAAGTACGATATTCACGCAACCTGGGCCACTGTCGGTCTACTACATTCGGCTCATCCTCAACACGCCCTCAGCTACGCCAACAAGCTAGACCCCAATTCGTCGCTCAAGACGCTAAGACTGCTAGAAGAACTCAAGCAAAGCGACTCTGAGCGCCATGCTCTTTACTTCGCCCCTGAGCTCTTGCACGAAATCAAGAAGACCCGCGGACAAGAAATAGCGAGTCATAGTTTCTGCCATTTTGATGCTCTCGACCGAGGGCATCACCCGAAAGGCTTTGAGGCAGATCTTCAAGTCGCACGCGAGATTGCCAAGGCACAGGGTATTCATTTGGGGAGCTACGTTTTCGCCTTCAATCGAATCAACTCCGAGTATTTATCTCTTCTCAAGCACAACGGCTTCAATTCCTACCGAGGTACCGAAAAAAGTTGGGCCTACCGCGCTCTAAAAGACCCCTTGCTCGTGCCGGCACAGCGCCTCTATCGACTCGTTGACGCCCACCTCAACTTGAGTGGCTTCCACAACTATCAACTCTTGCAGCCTCGTGACGGCGAACCTCTGAATTTACCTGCTAGTCGCTTCTTGCGACCGATCACCAGCATCAATCGTCCCTTTCAGCGCTTGCGCATGCGACGAATTCACCAAGCGCTAGAAAATGCTGCTCGCAGCAATAAGATCTTTCATCTCTGGTGGCATCCTCACAACTTTTCCGAAAACCTTGAGGCCAACCTGGAAATGCTCACGGAGGTTCTCCGTCAATTTAAAAAATTAGAGAAGTCTTATCAGATCCGCTCGATGAATATGAGTGAATTAACGAGAGAGTACCTCGACCTCCACTCCCGATGAGGACATTGCTTCGATAATTTCAACTACATACTGGGGTCTCTTTGCTCGCCGAGGCTCAGGTAAGACCGCCATCGCTTGCAGCTCATGACTACTGGCGAGCAACAATAATGTCGTTGAGAAAAAGCCAATCACAGTATCGATTCCTCCAGCGGCGATCGCTCCCTCAAGGAAGCCCGTCGATTCATAGGCCTGCAAACCAGGCACCTGTTCAGAGAGACTCTCTCGTCTATCTTGACCTCGCGGATGAGCCTTGTAGAAAATTTCGGAGCCCTCCGCCTGCATTGCTTGGAGACGTTGAACGATGCGCGCTCGTAGCTCACCTTCTAATGGAGGCTCCACAATTTCTCCCAGCTCTTGATCGATAAATAATACTCGATGCAGAGCAGCTTGCGACGTTTGATTGTTCTGCAACGAGGGCTTGTCGACAAGGGCCTGTACCTCTGAGCTTTCACGGGATCCGGCCCTCTCCTGATTCTCATGCGAGAGTAAAGGGACGATTTTTAATTCTCCGCTAATCGAGAGTAAGCCTTGAGCACCCAAACTCCAGGTTGCGTCCCAATTCAGCTCATCATACTGGGTCAGATGACCAGAATAGAGGCCATGATACTGAAAGCCAAAAAAGCTTGCCCAGAATTTTCTCGCCCACACTCGTAGTCGAGAACGTAGTCTCGCCTCGAACCCTTCGCCTTCGATCCGCCGATCGACATAGTTGATCAGGCCATCCGGTAGGAGCTGCCGCACTATGATGCGCGGATCGCAATAGGCGAAGTAATTGCCGGGAACCTCTGCAACATGGGGAGCGTAGAGGATGCACTCTTGGTGCTCGGTCTGATTAAAATCATGCAAGGCGCCCTGAAACCACTCGCATAAACCCCTGACCTTCGACCACTCGCCTTTTCGACGCTCTCCGTGATGGAGAAACACCTGGGCATGCCCAGGCTCATGCCGCCGTTGTGGCTGGAAGGTACAGAAAAAAGCCAGCTTATCTCTGCTGGGCACCCTCGCAGCGATCCAGCAGGCAGCCTCATAGGAGATGACCCCGTAGCAGACGAAAATATGCGTTTTCGAGCGCGACATTTCTGGACCTTTCTCTGCATCAACTTGATTCATCAAGGCGAGCTCTTTTCGTCAATCCCAGAAAAAGAAAATTCGTTCACGTCCTCTGAAAGAAGCGCGACTCAAACTCTGTCGCGCCACCTTTCGACGACGCACCTCTCAAATGCGGCGTAACTTCGCTCGAAATAGGGACCTCGGAGTCATAGACCTTCTTTTCGCCATCTCCGAAGGCCCTTTCGATAATGCGAATATCACGCACCAAGCGACTCAACCCGCCTGGCTCGAGAGACGCGCTATGATCCGTTCCCCACATCGTTCGGTCTAAGGTAATGTGTCGCTCAACAACAGCAGCACCGAGAGCCGCCGCCGCAATCGAAATCTGAAGACCAACCTCATGACCGGAATAACCAACTGGTACGTCAAAAGCGTCCCTCAAGGTCTCCATCATCCGTAAATTGATCTCATCAGGCGAACAAGGGTAGGTGCTTGTTGTATGGGT
>JAKVCH010000053.1 GCA_022447485.1 Polyangiaceae bacterium
GGACAAGGCCTGATGGTTCGAGCTTGTCGGAAGCCGACGGTAGTAACTTCGAAAAAGACTCAGGCGAAGAAAGCGGGCTCGAAGAGAGCCTTGTCGAAGAAGCCAAGAGCGAAGACCGTTTCCTATAAGGTACGACGAGGCGATACTCTCTCTGGGATTGCCCAGCGTAGTGGCATGACGGTCAATGAGTTGTGCCAATTGAATGGTATTAGCAGGAAATCCATGATTCGCGCTGGCCAGGTTTTGAAGGTCCGGAAGAAGTAGGCACGAAGTTGCCGAGCTGAGCTAGCTGCTCCAGGGGCGAATTTTCGTTCTGGCCCTGCCGGCAATCATCAATTTGGTGGTAGTCAGCCTTGCCCAGGTCGGACAAGAATTGTCCGACCTGGAAAAAGAGGTATCGACGACGGCGAGGTCTTCGCGCTATCTCTTCCGCCATGTTGGTGCACCGAGCCTCTCGCTTAGAAGACCTTGTGGACGTCTTGGCGACCAGGTTGAGTCAGCCCTTGTCTGCGTTGAGCGGAGACGACGGCTTGGCAAGTATTCTTCACCCTGATGTTGTGATGATTCAGAGCGCTGGCATGGAGCGCTATCTCTCTCGTGAATTGGCTCGGCGAAATGGCGGGGCGGCTAACCTTCAGTTTCCTTATCCGCGCTCTTGGTTTCGCGGAGTCATGACCGCAGCTCTCCAGCTCAGTCCCGACGAAGTTGCGCTTTCAGATCGCTATGAGCGAGAGTCGACGACTTGGGCGATTCATCGTCTTTTAGGAGAGTTCGAAAACGATAGCTCCGTCGAGATGATTTCGTCCTGGTGGCGTCCAGATAAGAGCGGCCTGCGTCGCTACCAAATTGCTAAGCGTCTGAGCGATCTCTTTGACCAATATTGTACTTCGCGGCCTGATTGGATTTTGGCATGGCAGCAGAAAGCTTCACCCGAAGAGCCCCAGACGTTGATTTTTCATCAGTTGATGAAAGAGTTCGGTCCTTGGCATTTACCTGAGCTAAGCCGTCGTTTTCTCCAGAAAACAGCTGACGAAGATATTCGAGCGGTAGTAAAAGGACGGGTCAGCCTTGTGGGAGGAGCGGGCCTGCCTCCCTTATTTTTGAGGCTCTTGCAAAGGATCTCCCAGGCTCTCCCTGCGGAGCTTTTTTCGCTTCTGGTGAGCGAGAGCTACTTTGGAGATAGCGTCCGCCAAGAGCTAGATGAAGAAGAAGGTGTCCATCATCGTTTATTGACCGCTTTGGGAAAAGTGGGGGCTGACTTTCAGCAGGTCATGGAAGATCTGAACTACAGGGAACTCAGTCATCTGGTGAAGGCTCCAGGTGAGACGACTTTATTGCGTGCCTTACAGTCGGATATTCTCCAAGGCAGCCCGCGTCCAAAACAGCAGCTGCTTCCGCCTGAGATATTGCTTGATCAGACTATCACAATCGATTCTTGCCATAGTCCATTAAGGGAGCTGGAAGTCCTGAAGAATCGGATTCTCGGGTGGTTTGATGAAGACCCTGAACTTTGCGCGGAAGATATTGTGGTTCTCGCTCCCGCCATGGAGACTTACGCTCCTCTGATTCCGGTTGCTTTTGGGGAAATTGGTGAAGAAAAGACCATCCCCTGGCGCATCGCTGATAGGAGTGAAGTTTCATTGAATCAGGTCGCTGCTGCCTTACTCAAAGTTATCCGCTTTAGTGCAGGGCGGGCGCGTGCTCTTGACTTTCTCGACTTGCTACAGATGAAGCCAATCCAAGAGCGCTTTCAGTTCACTAATGAGGAAGTCGCGCAAATCAGGGACTGGGTACATCAAGCTCATCTGATCTGGGGAGCGGATGCTCAGGAATGGTTGGAGCATGAGGTAGAGAATGGTGACCTCTACTCATTGCGAGGCGGGTTGGATCGCTTGCTCTTAAGTCTTGCGTTTTCAAAGGACGATGGTGGCAGCTTTGGTGCCGTTGTCCCTGCCGGCGGGGTCAGCTCCCAGGAGCTGGAACTCTTGGGTCGGTTTGGTGACTTTTTGGAGGCGCTGCTGAAGTTTCGTTCTCTGAGTCGCCCCGGCGACTCGCCCCATCCGATCCCATGGTGGAAAAGCCTATTTTCGGAATTATTTGAGACACTTTTTGCTGAGGATCCCGAGGGGTCCTGGGACCTAGCAGGGCTGCGTTTCCAGCTATTTCGTATCCTGGAGCAAGCCCAGCGAGAGGGCGGTGAAGAACTTCAGATAAGTTTAAAGACCCTCGAGCGCATTTTTGAGAATGACCTGAATCAAGCCAAGTTTGGCACGAGCTTTTTAAGTGGTGGTATCACCTTTTGCTCTCTGCTCCCGTTGCGAACGATTCCTTTCCCGCGGGTGTGTGTGCTGGGATTAGGTCATGCGGAGTTTCCTCGGTCTGACCAACCCCACGGTCTTGACTTGATCAGCCGCGAGCCACGCCCTGGCGATCGTTCTCTTCGTGATGATGACCGTTACTTAATTCTTGAGTTATTGCTGGCAACGAGAGAACGGATTGCCTTTTCTTATATTGGGCAAAATATTCACGATAATACGGAATTACCTCCATCGGTGATCTTGGAGGAACTCCGTCGTACCCTTCAGACGATGGTCGTGGGTTCACCTGCTCTTGGCTCTGACGGAGTAGCGCCCTCTGAGAATCGAGCTCTCTTGCCAATCACCCGACAGCCCTTGAGTCCTTTCTCACGGCGCGCCTTCGAAAAAGGCTCGCCTTGTCGTTCCTGGGTTCGCTCAGCCTACCGAGTGGCAGCGGCGCTCGAGCTGGCCGAGTCTTCTGCCTACTATCAGGAAAGCACGGCACCTTTTTATGACTTTCAGGCTCTTCTTCCGCGAACTGAGGAAGAAGAGCCTGGCTATCGAGTCACTCTTGATGCAGGAGATCTTCTTCAGTTTTGGCGTGACCCTGCTGGCTATTGGCTAAGGGGGTTGAGGATCCAGAAGCAGAGAGAGCTAGAGTTATTGTCTCAGAGAGAACCCTTTTCTCTGACTGGCTTAGATAAATATCAACTCGCAGATCAACTGCTGAAGCAGTTAAGGCAAAGCGGAGCTGTCGATGATGCTGCTTTACGCGATGGTCGTTTACCACCAGGTGAGCTGGGCGTACTCAGTTATGAACGCACTCGGCGCGAGACTCAGGCTGTCGCTGACTTGGCTCAAAAATTCTGCCCCGAACTTTGGCAAAAAGGAGCCCATTCAGCCCTTTATGATTGGTCCATTGAGCTTCCTTGGGGCAGCTTACGAGGTCGCTCTTATGAGCCGATTGGTGGTAAGCAGCTGATTGTTGGCGTCAGTAAACTTCGACCTGCGAAGCTTTTATCGGGGCTGCTGCAGCACGTGATGGCTTCCTTGGATTTCAAAGTCACCACCTACCTCATCGGGAAAGAGAAAGATGAGCCTCAAGCGTTTGTTTTTCAACCGATGGAGAGAAAGCATGCGATTCATGTCCTGCAGTTGATGACCCTTCCTCTTTTCGCCGGGGCTCAATTACCTTTTCCTTTTTCTGCAGAAGAGGCAGAGAAGCATGCTGAGCATTGGCATAGGAAAAAATCAAAGAAAAATGGGGAGGCAGCCGAGGAAATTATTCAGAAAGCCAGGGAAAATTGGCGTCCGCTGAGCGATTCATCCTCCGTCTCTAGCTCTGAGCGCCTGGTTTATCGGGATAGTTTACCCTTGGAATCGTGTCTCGAGGAGGCTCGCAGCGCCCAGGGTGGGGCGGGCCACGACAGTCTGCTCAGAGATTTACTTGATGAAACACAAATCGAATATCAAGTAGCAGAGAGCGACCGCCTGCCGGATGGCTCTTGGTCTCTGCGAGAGAGATTGTTTCACTCCTATTCACTCTATATCTCCAGCCTACTTGATGAGTTGATGGGAGAGCTCGAAGCATGAAAGAGTTTGATATTCTGCAGGTTCCACTCTCTGGAACACAATTGATCGAGGCCAGCGCTGGTACCGGCAAGACCTATACAATTACTTCCCTAGTGCTTCGATTCATTCTCGAGAGAAGGCTAGCTCTCGAAGAGATTGTTGCGGTTACTTTTACCAACGCGGCGACGGCGGAATTGAAAGAACGCATTGGTGATCGCTTGAGCACAGCGATCGATGAACTCGAGTCTGCGCAAGAAGAATTCAGCGATCCTGTTCTTCGAGCTTTAGTGAAGCCAGAAAAGCGAGAGGATTCGTTGCGGCAGCTTCGCCGTTCTCTACGCCACCTTGATCGGGCCGCCGTATTTACGATTCATGGTTTTTGTTCCCGTATGTTGAGCGATTTTGCGATGGAGCTTGGCCTGGACGAAGGTGCCACGCTTGTCGGGAAGCAAGATGTTCTGATTGGCGATATCGTGGCTGATTATATGTCGGCGCGCGTGAGTCGCTTGTCGAGTCAGGCTCTGTCCTGCATCAAATTCGAGAACCTACCAGAGCAGCTGCAAGGAGTCGCGCAAGCCGTTTTGGGCAATTTCCGTATTCCCTTGCTAGGCTGCGAGCTGAGTGTCGGCGAGGCAGAAAAACGGCTTGAAGAATGCGTCAAAAAAGCCGCGATGGCGGTGATAGCCGCGCAGCAAGCGTTGGACGAAGATGCTGATGGTTGGATTGACGCTTTTCTCGAATTACCCACACTGAAAAAAAGCATCTTTCGGCGCAACTTGCTCAAGAGTTCTGTTGAGAAGATAAGGAAGCTCTGTGTTCGGCAAAATTTTTCTGAACAGGAGGAGATCAAGCAAGTTAGTTGGGAGCGACTAGAGGGAGCCTTGGATCCAGAGATTTTTTTGAAGCTGCAGGATGATCCGCGTTCCTTCGAGACTTGGAAGAGATTCGCCGACTTGATGGAAAGTACTTTTGCCTTACAGAACGCCAAGACCGATTTTTCGTCGAGTCTCTCCTACGAGTTCGCTCAGCTTGTCGATGAACGAGTGGAGAGCGCGCTGTCAGAGCGCTCTCAGCGATCTTACGATACCCTACTTACAGATCTCTATCTCGCGCTTCAAGGTGATGCAGAAGCGGTGGTTGAGAAAATTCAAGGACGCTATCGCGTAGCATTGATTGATGAATTTCAAGATACCGATGCCATTCAGTACGATGTGTTCCGGCGACTATTTGCCCAGGGCCCGGGTGCGCTCTTTTTGATTGGCGACCCGAAGCAGGCGATTTATTCGTTTCGTGGTGCCGACATCTATGCCTATTTGCGTGCTGCAGAAGCCAGTCAGGAGAGCAAATGGTCCTTGGGCACGAGCTGGCGTTCCAGCCCGTCGCTCGTGCGGGCACTAAATCTTCTTTTTGAGAGTATGAATGAACCATTTGGCCTTTCAGAGATAGGCTATCAGTCCATTGCAGCTCGACCAGGCGGTAGCGACCAGTTGTTTGAGGCTGGCGCTCCCCTCCCAGGGATTGAGGTGCTGGACTTTCCAGCAAAGATATCCGCGGAGCAAAAAGCGCAAAATTGTGCTTATGAGGTGGCCCGTAAATTAGCATCCTCAGTCTCTTTAGCTGGGCGACCGTTGCGTCCGGAGGACTTAGCGATCCTCTGTCGGAATTGGAGGCAATTGGAGCAAATCAAAACAGCTCTAGCGGACCTTCAAATACCTGCGATCGTCCACGGCGGTGACAGCGTCTATCGATCGGAAGAGGCACAAGAGATGCTTCTCGCCTTACGCTATCTGATTGCCCCGCAAGGCAATCGGCTTTTTTCCCAACTCTTGTCCACGCGCCTGATTGGTCAAACTGCGATCGACCTTGCGTTGACGTTGAATGACCAAGAAGAATTTCATCAGTGGCTTGAGCGCTTACAAAGGGCAGCCGGTCTATGGCGTGAAGATGGCATCGGTCTCGCCCTTTCGTATCTTTTCCGAGTGACGCAGACTGCTGAGCGTTTGATCACGCAAGAGCATGGTGAGCGGCGTATGACAAATTATCGCCATGTGCTTGAGTTGCTTGAGGCTAAAGAGCGGGAAGAGCAAATGACGCCCGATGCCCTGCTCAACTATTTGGAGCATGCCATCGTAGGTTTGAGCGAAGAAGACGACGAAGCAGATACTGCTCAGGTGCGACTGGAATCCGATCGAAAAGCCATCACTTTGATGACGGTTCACAAAAGTAAGGGCCTAGAATTTCCTCTCGTTTTCTTACCCTTTCTTTCTGGAGGCACGAGGAGAAAGACTACGCCAATTGTCTTTCACGATACGGCGAACCACGAAGAGCGTATCCTGAGTCTTGGTCCCGAGCATTCTGACGCTGCTCAGGATGCTTATCAACGAGAAGAACGTGAAGAATCTCTTCGGCTGGCGTACGTGGCTTTGACGCGGGCGAAGCACCAAGTGGTCATTCTCCAAGAACCGGGAACCGTCTCGCCATTAGGGTATTTCTTTCAGGAGAGTGGCCGTACAGAGAGCTTCTCGGACTATTTGAGTAGAGGTCCTGTCAAGTCATCGAAGTCGTCCAACTCGCCGTCAGCTAAAGGCCAGAGCGAAGAACGGCGAGCGCATCTACGAGTTCTGGCCAGCTCCTCTGGTGGGAGTTTTTCTTTGCGCTGTGCGGAAGAAGAGGAGGCTTTTGCGCTCACGAAAGAGCAGGCTCGAGATGCCGCGCAGAGGCAGCCGACTCGCCAGGTGGAACGAGAGGGCGGCTCCGGGGAGTTGGTTCTTTCTCTTGAAGAAGCAAAGGATCAGGATGATGCGACTAAAGAGTTGCTTGAGCCGACGCAGGTCTTACTTCCCGAGCGGATTGAGTCCATGAGTAGCTTTTCTGGAATGACAAGAGGAGCTCATGGCGTTTCTCTTTTAAGTGAGAGCGGCAAGGACTACGATCAATTCGTTTCGGCACTACCGGCGGGCAGAACAGAAGGGGAGAGCTTGTCGTTTTTCTCGAGTTTTCCCCGGGGTGCTGGCCCCGGCGATGCCCTGCATCAAGCATTAGAGAAAATGCCATTTGCAGAGGGTTCAGCAGAGCAGCGGGCGTCAGTAGTTGCGGAGCAATTGCTTGAGAGAGGCTTTTCAGCTGATCAAGTAAAGGTCGCTCAGCAAGGGCTGGAGGCTTGTCTTCATGCAGACCTTTGCCTGTCGGAAGAACCGCAGGCGTTGGTCGATCTCGCTTCTGGACAGAGACTCGCGGAGATGGAGTTTCATTTACCTGTTGGCTTGGTGAACGACGAGCCGCTCACTGCTCAGCTATTGGCGAGTGCTCTACGAGACGGAATCGAAATTTTTGAGGGCCCGCCGGGTTTTTCGGGCGCACCGGGTGCATCGGGCCCTTCGTCGGAGGCGCTGCTAAAAATGCATCAGGCGCTCGACCGCTATCCTCATAGCGTGGGGGAGCTAGGGTTTGAGGGTTGGCGAGGATTTTTACGTGGCTTCATCGATCTGATCTTTGAGCATCGGGGGCGTTTCTATGTGCTTGACTATAAATCGAACGATCTAGGCGAGCATTTGAATGATTATCACTGGGCAGCGATGGCTGACTCCATGAGTGAACATCATTATTTCCTCCAAGCGGCCCTCTACAGTCTTGCCTTGCATCGCTATTTGGCTTGGCGTCTGCCCGATTATAGTTATCAACGATATTTTGGCGGCGTACGCTATGCATTTCTGCGAGGTATGGCTCCAGGAAATCCCGCCCAAGGGGTCTTTGCGTTTCGCTTGACGGAAGAATGTATACAGAAGCTCGATCGGCTATTTTCAAGAAACCAGTCAATTCAGCAAGAAGGGCGCTCATGAGTCGTTTGCAAGACAATCCATCGACTGGACAGAGCTGGGAATTGGAACTGACGTCCGGTGATATTCTTTTTGCCGAATTAATGGGGCGGTTGCATCGTGATATGGCGGGCGAAGAGAGCTCGGTCGAGCAATTACAATTGGCAGCGGCTCTTGTCTGTCTGGAATTACGTCAAGGAAATCTCTGCTTTGACTTAGGGCGCAGGGCGGGGAAACTAGTCTGTTCTCTTCAAGCTGAACTCTTGATGCGTTTAGCCCCTCAGTGGGCCTCCTCGGGGCAATGGATTGAACTAACTCCCGAGGGAGAGAGGCGCCCCTCAACGGGTGTGGACACGGAGCCCACGGGGAAGAGTCTCGATTTTAGCCCTGAAGATAGACTCTTGCAGCTTGTCCTGCCGGATTGCGGAGAATGGCAAGCGGCATTAGAGGCGAGTCCCGTTGTCGGCAGCTTCGCCGTGAGCCCAATGAGTCGCGGAGATGCGGCCTTACCTCATCAGCCCCTACTCCTCGATCCGAGCGGGTTTCTGGCATTGTATCGGTCGGCGAGCAGTGAACTCGACTTAGCGCGACGTTTACTTCGACTCGTGGACGATGGTCGAGGTTCATCGACTGCCTTCAAGGGGGCAGGATTGGTGGACGATGCGTCGGAGAAAGAAGAGTTGCAAATTGCTCTCGATAAATTCTTTCCCGATGCCAGCCCGGAAGATCGTCAACGACGAGCTGCAGAACTAGCAATGCACTCTGGGCTTCTGGTCGTATCAGGCGGACCAGGCACCGGTAAAACCTCTACGGTGGTGAGAATCCTGGCCTTGCTCTTTTATCAGGCCTTACAGAAGGGAGAGCGTTTGCCTCGGGTGGTGTTGAGCGCACCGACTGGAAAAGCGGCTGCGAGGCTCACGGAGTCGATTGCTCAGGCGCGAAAAGACTTGGTCGAGGGTGGTGTGATTCTAGCGGATTCGGCTTTGGACGTCGCCCTCGAGCTCAAGGCGCAGACTCTGCACCGAGTTCTGGGGGTTCATTTTCGTTCTCCAGATGAATTTCGCTACAACCAAGCAAATCCTCTTGATGCTGACCTCCTGTTGATCGACGAAGCCTCGATGGTGGATCAATTATTGATGGGAGCTGCGGTGAGCGCCTTGAGACAAGGCACTCAGCTTATTTTATTAGGAGATCGTTTTCAGCTGAGCTCAGTTTCCGCGGGGAGTGTTTTGGCAGAAATCTGTTCTGCGTTTTCGGAGCCGAGCCTAGCTCGAGCTGCGAGCTCCGCTGTGGTGGTGGAGCTGGTGAAAAGCTGGCGTTTCGATGCGGGGAGTGGGATTGGGGCTTTAGCTCGATCTATTCAGGCCGGCGACTTGTACGAGACAGAGCAGGCGTTTGAGAGTTTTCAAGAGATTGGCTGGATTTCGAGCACAGAAGAGCCCAAAGACCTCCAGGAGGTTGCCCAAGTGATTGAAGAAGGGTTTCGCCCCGCCTTGCAGGCAAAGACGGTTGACGCCGCTTTCGAGAGCTTGGAACGTTTCCGCATTCTCACGGCTCATCGTCGGGGGGCTTACGGTGTTGAGACTCTCAATCCTTGGGTTGAAAAAGTCTTGACCAAGAAGGGACTACTCAAAGCAGAGGGTGCCTACTATCGGGGAAGAGTGGTGATGATAGGGAGGAATGACGATCGAACTGGCTTAAAGAATGGTGATATCGGTCTCTTCTGGCCGAACGAGTCAGGGCAATTGGTTGCTTACTTCCGCTCGGAACATGGTGAGGGCCTGGATGAGAGGCCAATTGGTCTACTGCCGGAATTTGAGTCGGCTTTTTGCACAACGATTCATAAGAGTCAGGGATCTGAATACAAAAACGTATTGGTGATTTTACCGCCCGCTACATCGCAATTACTTTCGCGAGAATTACTCTATACGGCGGTGACTCGCGCCAAATCTGGACTGAATATCGTTGGCTCAAAAGAGTCGATGCAATTGGCTCTCGAGAAAATTAGTGAACGCAGTTCACGGCTTGCAGTACGGCTGGCTGAATTAAATAGCGACAGCTGAAGCATTGTGAGTGCTTCATTGAATGGCGAAAGCTGAAGCATTGCTAGTACTTCGTCGATTTCTCAACGAAGAGCGAAGGGCGATTATTTGCTGCCAGTCGGCTCGATGAGCTGGGAGAGCGCCACAGTTTCCAACGTGTCGGCTACTTCTGCCATTTGTCGATTTAACTGTTCCAGCAGGGGGTTGCAGTGATTGATTGAGCCAGTTCTGAGTTTTTCCTCCAGCCTTCGCGCAGTTTCTGAAACTTCGCTGGCACCCACGTTCGCACTGGCTCCTTTTAATGTATGAGCAGCAAGACTCAATTCTTCAACCGAACCCTGGTCACAAAGGGCATGCATACGAGCAACGTAGGGCTGCATTTCTTTCACGTAGTCATGAAGAAGTTGACCGATGAATTCTTCATCGCCATCAGTCGCTTCGACCAAGTAACTTAAATTGAGTACCCTCTCTTCGCCCCCCGCCATTCTCCCATGGTACTTCCTTTCAAAGAGAATAGTATCGCTGTGGGTAAGCCGTCGATATTATTGATTTTGTGGAGAGAGGCGCTCCGTGCAGTGCTCCAGTTTCGCTTTGTTTAATGGTCTGGCTGCTTCGGCCTCGGGCGACCACAGGTAGAGCAGTTTAGAGCGGGGAGGCTCAGCAGAGCCGAGTTCAGCAGAGCCGAGCTCAGCAGAGCCGAGTTCAGCAGAGCCGAGTTCAGCAGAGCAGCTCTAAGAAGTTACCTCCTCTGAACGGTTCCGTTCAAAGAGGATAGTCTTAACAGAATTGTAACTTCTTTGAGAATCGGTCGGCTGTTCAACAGTTCTGCGGGGAATCATGCTAGTCTCCAACATGGCGGTCCACTAGGGAGAATCTGCAGCTTGAGTTTTGGTTCAGGGAATGGCGAAGAGAAAACAAGATAGCTTATTACCCTTGAGTCGAGTCGAGAACCACTCGGAGCAACCCGATGATTTCAGTTCTCAAGTGGAGGCATCGACTGTTCACAGCCGAGAGTTTGAATGCGATGACAGCAGCGGCGGGTTGGCGCTGACGAGAACGCCTCCTCAGCCAGAGTTTGCAACAGCCCAACAGCAGTCGTCGGAGCAAGGTGTCGACGATCGAAATGCTACGTTCGCATCAACGGATCGTGACTTTCAGCACGCTGTACATTCTTCAGTCGCTCATCTGGCTCCGGCTTTCTTCGATTCTTTACCAACGCCTTTGATGATTGTGGATCATCAAAGGCGAATCGTCGCCGCCAATCGCGCCTGCCACGATCTTCTCGGTCGACCGGCTTCGGGGCTCTTGGGCTTTACCTTAGACCGCTATTTTAGTCGTGAACTTTTCGAGACGGCCCGCATCAGTCTTTTGAGTAGGGTGGGGTCTTATGCCTGGCGTGACCATCTTCGTATTGGGCTGTCCATCCACGAGGTCGAAATCGCTGCGGAATTTCTAGATTGCGCATCTTCAGAGTTTTTATGCCTGCATATAGCAGACGCGACGCGCTCGCGGCGTGAGCACGAAGAATGGGCTGCGAGTTCTTCCTTGGATTCAGAAGAGTCGCCTGCATCTTCAGAGTCATCGACCGATCGCCTTGAGCAGGCGCATCATTTCGAAACCTTGGGACACTTGGCCGGAGAGGTCGCCCATGATCTAAATAATCTCTTGGGGGTGATTGTGGCTTCGCTGAATACCTTGGAGCGGCGTCTTCAGAAGGGTCTGCAACCGGGTGCCGATCTTGAGAGAGCCTATTCCGCCGCAAAAAAAGGTGCGCAGGCCACGCGACAGGTTCTTGACTATTCGCGACACACGCTTGCATCTCCAGAGACGGTTGTACCAGGAAAGTTGCTTTTCGATTTTAGAGGACTGATGGAGCGGGCATTGGGGAGCCGTCATCGCCTATTTGTGGGACAAGCGACCATGAAGAGCATTCAAGTGAATGTGGCGGAACTCGAAACCGCACTGTTGAATCTTGTGATTAATGCGCGCGATGCACTCGACGAATTTCGGGCAATGGGCGGAGAGGTTCATGTGAGAGCTGAGGAGCGATCTTTTGATGCAGTCCAAAGTGATGAGCTGGGGATTCGCCCCGGAGCGTATGTGGTGTTTTCTGTGCGCGATAATGGCGCGGGAATTTCGAAGGAGTTAGAGGAACGCATTTTTGACCCATTTTTCACGACCAAGCCCGAAGGCGCTGGCACAGGTCTTGGCTTGAGTACGGTGCGGGCTTTTAGCCGAAAATGGGGGG
>JAKVCH010000530.1 GCA_022447485.1 Polyangiaceae bacterium
GCTCGATTCCGATCGACCCCCAATAGCAGCTCGACCGTCACCACTGCCTGACCTTCAGAAGCTGTGGCCCGCACCTCCTTCAATCCATCGACATCGCGCACGGCTTCCTCGATGGCAAGGATCACCCCTTCTTCGACCTCGGCCGGGCTCGCCCCTGGGTAAACAACATTGACGATCACCAAGTCGAGTTCAAACTCGGGGAACACTTCTTGTTTAATCGAGGGCAGCACCATCAGGCCGCCCACGATGAGAAGGAGCATCAATAAATTCGAGGCGACCGTATTCTGGGCCATCCAGGCCAACATCCCTCGTTTATCTTCGGGGCGCAGCTTTTCTTCTTCTTGGGCTGCTTCCTCATCGGTCATGGGCAACATCGAGTCTCTATCGCTCATTCGCGAGCTCCCGTCGCTTGACTCTCACGTTGATCGACCTTCAATCCAACAATCTGCGCCTTCGACTTTTGAAGAGCGGTGGAGTCAGGAGAGCTGGAAGCATTGCGTAGCTTCATGCCCTCGACGGCCCGCCCCATACGACTGACGATGATCTGATCGCCTGGACTGATTCCCTTGCGGATCAAGTAAGAAGACGGCGTCTTCCAGGCAATATCTACATCACGAATCTCGAGGAGCCCTTCCGGTCCGAGGACATGTACATAGCGTCCGGCATGCACTGCCTTACGAGGAAGCTCAATCACGCTTTCCAACGTTTCGGCGTCTAATTGAACGTGGACAAACGAGCCAAGAAGAAGGGGAATACCGCGCTCGGCTTCTGGCAGGTTCAAACCAAGTGGGTCATCGATTTTGACTAAGATCCGCGCCAAACGCCCGATTGGGTCGAGGTCGCCGAGCAGTCCAACAACTCGCCCCTCGCGCTCGACTTTTTCGTCTCCAACCGTCTGCCATATCAAGGTAGCCGAACCTTCATCGTCTGCCGTGTTGAGGCCTGGAACCTCTAGCGCCGTGAGACTCTCCATGGGTATGCTCACCTGCACCCAGAATGAATCGCTCCCGACTAAGGTGACGAGGGGCGAGCCGGGCGCGACTAATTGCCCGACATCCACCTGGCCGGACTGCACAAATCCGTTGAAAGGCGCACGAATTTCGGTGCGCGTCAGATTTAGTCCAGCAAGCTTCTTTTGCTGCTGGGCGGCCACGAGCCGAGCTTGAGCCTCTTTTTGATAAGGAATTCGTAGAGCAGTATCACGCCCGGCTTGCGAGGCATTTTCATGCTCACCGATCAACTCCCACTCTTGGCGTGCAATCTCGCCCCGACTTTTTTCGAGAGCCAACATCTGCCGTGCCTGCTCGACCTCCGATGCGGACTGTGCCGCGCGCAGCTTGTATTCACCCGCGTCAATTTTTAAGAGCGAATCCCCTTTGCGGAACCTCCCACCTGGCACCAAGTCCGGGCTGCGGGAGCGCACGCGACCGCTCACTTCTGATTGAATGGTCACCTGCTGAGATGCTACCACCACACCTTCGGCGTCCACCTGAACCGCTTGTTCACTCAGGGCCGCGGGGATTGTCTCAACCAAGACGCCTAATTGCTCTTGATCGACAACCTCGGCTTCGGGCTTCATTGCGATCAGGGCCGAGCGCACCCAAATGCCTAAGGTAATAATGAAGATGGGAATGAATAATCGCAAAATTGTTTTAAGAACAGCCATCTTTACATCACTTTGCTGGAGCTAGGGCTCCCATAAAGGTCTCGATAAAGTCCTGAGCTAAGCCTTCTACTCCCGGCTTTTCCAAGGCTATCCTGCGTTCAATCTCGTCTCGACTATTCTCGATGATCAAGAGACCAAAGAGAGCGCCCCAGCACTGCAGCCAGGTTCTTTCTGCAGAACTCACCAGTACCAATTCGCCAGCGGAAACGGCCTCTTTCAATACCTTCAGCGAGGCATCAAAGACACGCTGAACGGCCTGCTGGTACTCCTCAAAAAGAGGCGATTCGTCACCGACAGAATAGTTCGGAACCAGCCAACCCATTGCCACCTGAAAGCGGCTCTGATTCTCGCCGGCATAGCGCAGATACTCGACCAGAAGCTCCCGAACTTTCTCAGCCGGGGCCCGGTCGCTCTGTGCGACCCTGGCGATTAACTCGTCGAAGTCAGCTAAGGCCGCCAGTGCGATATTCAAAAAGAGTTCGTCTTTATTTTTGAAATAAAGGTAGAGCGCGCCTTTCGACAGCTCTGCCTCGCGAGCGATATCTTCCATCGTCGCCTGGCTGAGGCCTTTGCGTAAAAACACTCGCGACGCTGCCCCTACAATGGCATCACGCCTTTCTTGGCGCTCGCGCTCTCTTCGTTCTGGAATACCCATTCTCTCTGCCTTACGTCAGAAACTGACTTTTGAGTCAGTTCATGACCATGCACTAAGTGCAGACCTGCAGAGGCGCAAGGCATTCTCCGTAAATTCCTCAATATTTAAAGAAACTTACTGTTCCAGAGGTGCTCAACTGCATCTGAGTCGGACCTGTCCACACAACCTTCAAGCTCGCAGTGCAAGTACAGCCCCGAGGGCTCCTGCCCCCGTCCGGCCGAAGACTCATTCGTAGGGGGACTGATTGCCGAAGTTTCCACCCGGTCCGTACTGACAGACGGTGGCAATACCCTGGGCAGAACCGCTCAGAAAAGGAATGGTGTTAGGCGTCTGCGCGCAGCCAATCGCAATGCTCGAGCTCCAGACCACTTGTGTGTAGTGACCGCCGCAACCACTCCAAGAAGTCGTGCTTGCGCAAGTGGAGGTCT
>JAKVCH010000531.1 GCA_022447485.1 Polyangiaceae bacterium
CCTGCCACAACAGCCCTCAAAGCTCTCGCCATTGAAACAGGCGGTAGCTTAGCCCTCTACGGAGATCGAGCTAAGCTCGTCAGCTTCACATTGCCGACGAGTGACTTTTCTCTTTAAATCGCGCCCTTCCCCCTCAGTGACAACGGTTCGACGAATAGCGCTGGTGAGGAACCGGATTTCTAACTATAGTGTCAGTGATTCTAAGGGAGGCTCACCGAAGTAAAATACTCATTCGGTGGATGAAGTTATGAGCCGGATTCTAGTTTGCGAAGATCAAGACTCAATCAGGAAAATGATTGAGGCATTAGTGAAAGCCAGAGGACACGAGGTTTGTGCCGTTCAATCAGGAGCCCAGGCTCTGGAAGAAGCGGTGGCAAAAGCTCCGGATATTGCCCTCCTCGATTTAACAATGCCAGGTGACTTTGATGGTTTTGAGGTCTGTCGTCGCTTGCGCTCGACGAAAGAGACAGAGGATATTCCTATCATCATCGTCAGCGCCCTCGATGATGACATCTCTCGTGATCGCGCCCGCGAATGTGGAGCATCAGCCTACTTTACCAAGCCATTTTCACCGACCAAGCTTTTGGCGGCAATACAAACGCACGTAAGAAGCTAGCGCCACCGCCATAAATTCAAGATAGCTTGTCCCCCGAGAAGAAGCTTGTCCCCGAAAAGAACGGTGTTCAAGGCGATCAGTCCTTGGCTTTATATTTCGAGCGGCGGTGGGGTAGGTGAATGATCAAGAGGGGAGATGCCTCTTAATTGGTCCTTGATTCTCACCAAACTACCGAGGAGCTCACTCTCCTCACCTAATAACTCAAGCACACTTTTGGGCTGGTAGTGCGAATCTTTTTGCAAGTCGATCAACGGTAAATCTGGGTCAAGCGCTTCGGGACTTTTCCAGCGGAATACACCCGCGTAGTAACGAGAACTCTCACTCACTGATGAGGCCGCAGCCTGATTAGTGTGTGGTTCGAGGCTAACTTCATCGTCCGAAGCAACGGGCTCTTTTCTTCCTACATTGACTGATTGGTTGACGGAATCAGTTGTTAAACCAAATTCATCCACCTCGGGGCTCACCTTTACATCTGCTTTGACAGCCAGTCGTGTTCTTTCCTCTTTTATTGCGCCTGGCGGAACGTGGCTTGCAGCTTCTGCAAGAGAAGGCTCTGGTAGCGAAACAGATGAATTCTGGGGTGGTTCACCTCGCTCGGCTCGGAAAATTTCGGTTTCAATAGTCAATGAGGTGGTCGCGTCGTCTGCGTCAGGAGGCAACGCCATTTGCGCTATAGGTCGAGAAGCATCATCCTTGGGCAAAACCAACCCTGCTGCTTTCTCTGCCTGCAAATGGCGAGAGACCTCTCGCGCTAAACGGCCTAAAGCTCGGCGTGCTGCCCGACGGTTCACGGGTACAAGAGCAGCTTCAATTTCCGCAACCAAGTTCTCGACTCCGCGACGCTCTCTTCTTTCTGCTACCCGCACTAAGTTCTGTTGGGGGATCCGAACGAAAGACAAAAGCCGCGCCAAAGAGGCTCTCAAACTGGCCTCAACAAAGACCTCTTCGGCTGGCGTCCCAGACAATGCGACCGTACCGTCTTCGTTCACAGAGAGAGCCTGCAATTCTGCAAGCTCACCTCGCTGAAGAGCCTGATCAGCGGCAGCCAGCATCAAATAGCCTGCTGATTCACCCACGAGGCCCATCCTACCCGCAGCTACAACGCGAACCAATTGCTCAAAATCTACTTGCATCGAAACCCCCTCGCCAACCCAGAGAACCAACAGTCATGGGCGTGCGCCTCTCCTGACTTTCAACAGCTATTCTTTTACTTCTCGCTAGCATTCCGAGCTCTCCGGCAGACCGGGATAAGTTCCCGTAGCTTCTTCTTCCCTGCTCTAAGTCAAAACAATGAATCTGGACAAATGCTTTGCTACGCCGAGAACCAAGCCAGGAAAGTTACAGTAAAAACACAAAAATCGGGTAGATCGTCTATTGGGCGAACGAAACTGCCGCTCCGAAGAGTGCGAAGTCACTGGCATCTTTCCCAATATTTACGATATTTCGAGTTGCCCCTCGAGGAAGGTCGAATTACCTTAAAGAAGCTCGCGAAGAGAAAACGTATTCTTTGCGGAGCCAATCGACAGAGACAATTATGATTTCCATTACTCCCCACGCCGCAGAAAAAGTCCGAGAAATTGCAAGTTCCGAGGGCCTGAATGGCCAAGGCCTGCGTCTTCGAGTCATTGGCGGCGGCTGTGCCGGTTTTCAATACGACCTCTACTTCGAAGAAAAGCCAACCGATATGGATGAACAATTCGAATCCAACGGCGTGGCCATGTATGTAGATCCCCTAAGCTACCAGTACCTAGACGGAACAGAGGTCGACTTCGTTGAAGGCGTTCAGGGTTCCGGATTTAAATTCGGCAATCCCAATGTCTCCGGGACTTGCGGTTGCGGCTCATCGTTCTCTGTTTGAGCGGCTGGTTTTTTAAGCAGCTGGGCTAATTTTTTTAGCGGCTGGTTTTTCAAGCGGCTGGGCAGATTTAAGCGGCTGGGCTGCAGTTACGAAAATAGGCTGCAGCCACGAACAGAGAAGGTATCGGAAAGTTCAGCAGGCGCACACCTTTTGCCCTGCAGTTTTCTGGTACGGCCAACCTGTTCACGAAGCACTGGGCCTCGTCCTTTCTCTGTGATAGGTCCCGGTTGATTGAGGCAGTTGGATGATCGCTGGGCCGTTG
>JAKVCH010000532.1 GCA_022447485.1 Polyangiaceae bacterium
TCAACCGCAGGAGCAAACGCCAGACCAGGGCAAGATTCCCAAGCGCCCGGAGGCTCATCAGCATTCAGATCCATCGCTTCGATGGATCTGAATGCTTGTAGCCGAACCGACGTCTTCGTCTTCTTCTACTTTTCCACAGCCAGAAATGAAAAGGACCAAAGATGCATAGAAAGCGAGAGTGCGCCTAGTGAAACTCGAATGGAGGAGAGTTGGAGTTCAAAATGAGAGAAGAAAAAAAGGAGGCTCCAGGCAGAAATGCCACCCTCAGGCCGTGGCACTTTCCCAAGTGATGGCTCAGCCCTTCCCTCTCCGCTCACTTGGTGGCCAGAACGAGGGCGTCTTCGAGGCTAAGCGATGAGGATTTCCCACGTGCACTGCTCGAACGATTCGCCGAGGTCCCTCAATCCTCTTGACTATACGGCACGAAATGGACCTCTTCTTGGTTCTCAGTCGAGTTGGGGATGAGTCTTCTGTCCCATTCGATGCGTGGTCCCACGAGGTCTCCCCTCCTGCCTTCATCTTCGACAGTTCGTTTGAACGAGGTGAGCTCGTAACAGCCTCCATAGTATTCTATCGTACCACCGTCGCTGTAAGCAGAGGTAAACACGGCATGCCTCGGCTCCCTTCCAGACAAGACTCGGTTGTAGTCAGACCAGCCGTGCTCAATGCAACGAGCGATTTGCTTTTCATTCTTCGGGGTTTCAGGAAAAATAATATAGCTGCTGCACCCACTTACGATGCTCCCGAAAGCGATCAAAATCATCACAACTTCAACATCAGCAGCGCCCCACAATCGCGCGAGGGAGAAGAACTTCATATCTCGAGCACGCTACACCAAGTACCCGATGCAACAAGCGTATTGTGTGTGCAGGCCGCACCTCGTTTCACTAACCCGCCACCAAGGGCAATGAATTTGTCGCCCAAAGAGCATTGCCGACGGCTCGAAGATACTCGTCAACAGCTCGGGTTCATGCCATGTCTAGCGAAAGGGCGAAATACTCCTTATTGTGACGCGCGATGCCTTTTTCTGCCGCCGACAATTCGCGCTACGCAATTCGCGGTTCTCTCACCCCTTCCGAGGTTGAGGAACTGCGAACAGTTCAGACGTTGGACACCTTGCAGTTCTCAGAGCCGGTAGAATCAGAAACGCTCTCTCTGCTTAACGATGAGTTCTTCCCGCACCGGCCAGACGTGACATTCCGCGTGTTTGGCCACTACTCGCAGCCGTGTGACCTGAAGTTCCTAGAGTTGATTCCCAACGTGAGGAGGTTCTCCGCCGACTGCCTCCAAACGGCAGAGAACGTCGAAGCGATCTCTGGGCTCCCGAACCTAGAAGCACTCAACGTTCAGGTGTACGACCTGAAGTCGTTCGAATTTCTTGCAGATGTCTCGCCGAACCTCACCGAGCTAGGCCTAGGCGACACCAAGTCCAAGCGCCCCAGCATTGAGCATGTCGGGCGTTTCACCAAGCTCGTCACATTCGGCAACGCGGGACATCTGAAGGGGCTCGAAGCTCTAGCGAATTGTCAGGCCCTGGAACGCATTTCCCTTTCGGGACTGTCCAATCCAGACCTGGGATGTCTCGCTTCACTTTCAAATCTCTGGTCGCTGGAGGTCCTTCTCGGTGGGTCAGAAGACATGAGCAAGATTCGAGAGCTGGAGCGCTTGAAGCACCTTGAGCTAAGCTGGGTGAAGCGTCTCGCCGACTTGAGCTTTCTTTCCGACTGTGTGTCCCTCCAGAAGCTGACCGTGAACCGACTCAAGCAGGTTCAACGACTCCCTGACCTATCTAAGCTCGCAAACCTCCGCGCGCTTTCGCTCGCCGTACTCAAGAACCTGGAGAGCGTCGATGAGGTTGCCTCAGCTCCTGCACTCGAATGGCTCGGAGGGGACGAACTCGGAAAACTGGAGCCCGAGGAATTCCAAAAAGTCCTCTCCTCGCAAAGCCTGAAGTGCGCCACTGTCTATTTCGGCAGTGAGAAGAAAAACTCCGCGTTCGACAAGCTCGCAGAGCTGAATGGGGTTTCTACGGAGGTCGGCTCAGTCCGGTTCGAATACAAATGAGCGAGAAGGACATCGAGGACGTTATCGTCCAATGCGAGAAGGACTATAAAATGGCGGAGCTCATCGCGCTTCTATTTCATCAAGGCGGAGTAGGGCCCTTGCTCGACTCATCAGCGCATCGGTACTCGGACTTGAGAAGACTTCTCACAAGCGAGCTTTCAGCCCTGGGGCTACACTTTCTCTGAGCAAACGTCGGCAAGTGAAGCGATTCGGCCTGAAGTGTCATTGGACCATGCACAATCTGGAAACAGACATGGACAAAGGCGAGTTTCGCAACGGGGTTAAAGCATTTAGTTAGGTGGCCGTTGCCCATCCGACAAGCCTCAACAAGGAGCCTTTAAGCTTGGCTATGATCATCCCGCTTATCAACACGAGGAGGATAATTTTTTTCCGCCGATAAGATGTTCTCGTCCCTCAATCACTACAGCGTTAATTGAGAGCCTGAGCGTCACGAGCAAGCTTGTGTGGAAGTGCCTGGGTGACAATGAGGCTGCTCGGTCAGTCGAGCCGGGAGCCGCTGGCCTAGGCTATCCAAAGGCAAATAAGCAAATAAAGGCGACGATGAAAGGTTCTCCGTCGCCCCTGGCTCGTCTGACTCACTACATCGGAGGAAGAGGCTTCCCGAACGTCGTCTCATCCACTGTGATGGCTTCACTAT
>JAKVCH010000533.1 GCA_022447485.1 Polyangiaceae bacterium
TTGCCGCTTTTCTGTGGCTATTTCCTCAAAACTACAGTGGCCCCATGGGGATGAGCCATTCCCCCAGCCCGCTGCTTTCGGCCGCGGCTCTGTTTGGTCTTGGAGCAGCAACCCTTTCTCTCGCTATCTACAAATTTGAAAGAGAAGACGCATGAGTGCTGTCACATTTCGTAATGTAAATAAAAGCTTTGGGTCCAAACAGGCGCTGCAGAACCTCAGCTTCAAGGTTCCCAGCGGCAGTATCTGTGGTCTCGTCGGGGCAAATGGGGCGGGGAAAACCACAACTATGGGAGTGATCTCAGGTTTGCTCAAAGCTGACTCAGGAGAAATTAACCTTCTTGGCTCCGGCCCGTTTTCAGTGGAGCGTCACCGTGGACGCATTGGTTTGATGCCTCAGGACAGTAGTCCCAGTTTACATTCCAGCATACTGGCATCGCTGAAATACTTCGCCGAATTACAGGGTTATACACGCAGCGAGGCCGCCGTGGCAGCCGAAAGGGCTCTTGTCGCTGTCGGTCTAGGAGATCGACAGCGGGCAAAATTTCTCTCCCTATCTCACGGCATGCGTCGTCGAATGATCATTGCTCAAGCAATTTTGGGTCAACCCGATCTCATTCTTCTGGATGAACCAACAAGCGGCCTTGACCCTGATGTTGTCGTTCTTATCCGCAATCAAATTCTTTCACTCAAAGGCAAATCAACTGTGATTGTTAGCTCCCATATCTTGGCTGAGCTTGAAACAATCTGTGACCACGTCATTTTTCTAGAAAATGGCTCGTGTATGCGAGATGACAGTCTCGGTGCGATCATGAATCAAAGTATTCGAGTCGCCTACACTCTAGAAAAAAAGCCCGACCTCCAACTTCTGCAAAAGCAATTTCCCGAGGCAAAGCTGAGCTACCAAAAGAACCAATTCCTTGTCGAAAAGACAAATCATCGAACGGTAGAATCGCTCAACCAGGAAATGCTCCCTCTTCTCCTCGACCAAAAGCTAGGAATTCAGGAGGTGCGTAGTGGGGATAGCCTTGAAGAGGCTTGGCTTGAAGCTCGCCAAGAGCGTAGCTCACCAAAAGCCTAGCAGTGACCGGCATTGACGCCCGTCCCTGCTCGTCTTCTCGACAGCCTCTCATTGCCGGAGGTCACAACCTAGATCGTGTTTTCACTAGGTTGTGACGAGCGTATTCATCCTGCTCCGCAGATAGCCACGCGAAAGTACGATAACACCCTCGGTCCCTCGGGCTTCAAAAGCCTGAGGCCTTTTTTAAATCAGAGAGCGCCACACAAGCTGGCCCCCCTGGCGGCAACACAATTCGGTCCCACACTTTTTCAAAACTCAGATCACGCTCCAGACGGGTCCTGACCCAGTCATAATCTTCGTTCGGAAAGTCGATGCTCACAGCCCATAAGGGCATCACCCCTGCCGACTGCCCAGAGTAACGAAGATCCCCCAACCAATCCGGATGGCCCGGCACTTGCCCGACCCAATCATCGGAAAACCAATGCATCAACTGAAAAGCACGGAGTAGGCGATCACTTTGCAGAAAATTCTCGTCTGACCAGAGCGCAACCATACCTCCCTCCTGCACGCAAGGTTCACCCCAGTAAGGCACTCGAAGCGCATCGATCCGAATCGTTGATTCCTCTTCATAGAGAGAACGCCATGTCAGTTGATTCATAAAACCAACCAGAACAGTGCTACGGGTGGCTCGATGACCGCGAGCCGCAATGAGTTCCTCTTGAAGTTGTGTCGCTCGCCAATGTTGAACGCCTCCCAAACAAAGGTACGCAACCATCCAGAAGCTGGCCCACACGGTCGGACGCCGCGTCTTATAAATCAAAGTCAACGTCAAACCGACAATTAGAGGTAAGGTGACCAACGGATCGACAACGCTCACAATGCTCAAAGCAACTCGCTGATCGCTCCAGGGCCAGAAAAGCTGAGTACCATAAGTCGTAAGAGCATCGAGGGGACCGTGAGTGAGATACCCAAGAAGACAAAGAATGAATGCTTTTCTCCACGCGAGGCGAATTCTAGCGACAAGCAAAAATGGTAAGAATGCAATGGCGCCTCCCCAAGGAATAAACGCCAAGCTGTGGGTGAAGTGCCGATGGAACTCGATCGCGAGGAGAGGGTCCTCTGAACTACGGATCAGGACATCTAAGTCCGCTGCCATGCCCCCTGCTGCTCCCAAAGCAACCACCCAGGGCAGGGTGATTTTATCATCACGCCCCTGAGCGAGAACTGCTGCCGCCGCGCCCAATGCCGCTTGAGAGAGAGGATCCATAAGGTAACGAACTCTAACCTGACCAGCGGAGCCCCGCAAAACTCTTTGTTCGAGCTATTCTTTCATTCGCTACGCCTATCCAGGCTAGATTTGATTGACCTGACGACGAACCTAAGGCCATAACCGTCCCGCCTTGGACGAACTAGACGAAAAAGCAGCCCAAGAACAGAGAGGCGCCTCCCCTCTGCTAGGTAGGGTTGTCGCAGAACGCTACCGCGTCGATCGACTCTTGGGTGAAGGAGCGATGGGGGCAGTCTACCAGGCTGAGCATATTCACATGCAAAAACCAGTCGCCCTGAAGGTCCTGCACCGGGAAACAGGCGACAACCCAGAGATCGTCGCACGCTTCGAGAGAGAGGCAATCGCAGCAGGAAGAATTGAACACCCGAATGTTGCGGCGGCGACAGACTTTGGCC
>JAKVCH010000534.1 GCA_022447485.1 Polyangiaceae bacterium
CGCCGCAGGAACTGAACTTCTATCGCCCGGCGGGACATTCAAAGCCCTTGAACAAGCGGGCATTCCTGTAACTGCAGTCGACGCCTACACCGGCTCTCCCGAGGTCATGGCCGGTCGGGTCAAAACCCTGCATCCCAAAATTCACGGTGGTATCCTCGCCCGCGAGGGCACCGATGAAGCCGATTTAGAAAAGATTGGAGCGGGCTTTATCGACCTGGTTGTCGTCAATCTTTATCCTTTCGAGCAAACCCTCAAAAACCCTGAGTCCACGGTTGAAGAGCTGATTGAGAAGATCGATATCGGCGGACCCAGCATGGTGCGGAGCGCTGCCAAGAATCATGCTCGAGTCGCTATTGTCTGCGACCCAGCGGACTACGGTTCGGTCCTCGAGGAGATTCAAAAAGAAGGCAGTATTAGCCCTGCAACGCGAAGGAAGTTGGCAGGCAAAGCTTTTGCACAAACAGCCGCCTACGACGCTGCAATCAGCGGCTGGATGACCGGTTTGGAGGAGGAAGATGGCTTTCCGAAAAACCTCACCCTGCCTCTCCAAAAAGGCTACAGCCTACGTTACGGGGAGAACCCCCACCAGAAAGCCGCCTTTTATGTGGAGCGAGACGCGCCCGATGGCTGCCTCGCTCGAGCCGAGGCCCTGGGCGCAGGAGCAAAAGAGCTCAGTTTTAATAACCTGGTAGATGCAAGTGCGGCCCTCGAAGGGGTCAGAGAGTTTTCTGGCCCGGCCGCGGTCGTGATTAAGCATGCCTGCCCTTGTGGAGCAGCGACGGCGCCGAGCCTGCAGCAAGCCTACAAGGCCGCTCGCGAGGCCGATCCGGTGAGCGCCTTTGGCGGGATTGTCGCTCTGAACAGAGCCGTCGATGATGCAACGGCTCACCTACTGGTCGAAACGTTTCTGGAATGCGTCATCGCTCCAAGCTTTGATGAGTCGGCCCTCGCTATTCTGCGGACGAAGAAAAACCTGCGACTCCTCGCCACAGGAGCCTGGTTAGATGCAGGGCATTCGGCATTGATAGCCAAGGGCATTGGCGGCGGCTACGTCGTACAGGAGCGTGACCCCAGTGGTGAAGGAGAAGTAGCACAAGGCAAGGTCGCCACCCAAAAGCAGCCAAGCCAAGCCCAACAAGAGGCGATGGAGTTTGCGTGGGCGGTCTGCAAGCACGTACGCAGCAATGCAATCGTGCTGGCTCGGGAAGTGGAATCCGGCATCTACGCCACCGTCGGAATTGGCGGCGGTCAAACAGCTCGGGTCAACGCGGTGAAAATTGCCTGCGAACAAGCAGGTGAACTTGCTCAAGGAGCCGTCATGGCTTCTGACGCATTTTTTCCTTTTCCAGATGGAGTCGAGGTAGCGGCTGAAGCCGGTATCGATGCTGTGGCTCAACCCGGTGGCAGTAAAAAAGACCCTGAGGTGATCGCGGCTGCGGATAAGCTTGGTCTGACCATGGTCTTCACTGGGAACCGCCATTTCCGTCATTAATTGATTCATTCGTTGACTGAATCGGCTGCTCTGAGTCGAATCAGTCATAGAAGAAGAGTCCTGATCAAGCGTCCTTCGGGGCGCTTTTTCATTATTGAATGAAAACTTTTTGGCAATGATCGGAGCGGAATTCGACGATTTAGCTGAATAGGTGCTCCAGCAAGCGCATCACGAAGTTCTTCAAGAAAGTTGGCCGGGTTGGGCTACCCATGTGATGTGTTCGTACGCGGTCGTTGAAGCCGCAACAGGAGGCACGATGAGCGATCAATCAGATTATACCGCTACAGCTAAACCCCTCGAGACTGCAGAGGCGATTCCTTCGGGCATGTACCCCGGGCCGAAGAGCATTTCTCCAGATCGACCCAAAGCTGAAAAACCAACACACTATAAAGTCATTTGTATTTCGATGTACATGAAAGACCTGAAGCGACTCGACGATATGGTCGATACGCTCAAGGCAAAAGGGATGACGAAAGCCAACCGCAGTGCGTTGATTCGCTATGCGCTGAGCCAAGTCGATCTCGACCAAGTCCCCCAGGGGCTTTGAGGTTTTAATCGTCAACGTTTGAGGGGCTCACCTGAGTGGTGCTGCCCCTCAGCGTCGTTTGTTTGAGCACAATAGTGAAAGGGCCTCTGCTCCTTTCTTGCGCAAAGGACAAGACGAATCGTCTCGCAACAAGTCTCTCGCAATGAGTCACGCTGGCGAATCAATGGCCAGCTAGCTCAAGATATCGCCACAAATCACTGACCAAAATGCAAGGCGATAGTTGGGCCAAGGAAAAACTGTGGACCAGAAAATAGGGTGATGGGCAACTCGGTAGCACCCGGTAAAAAGTCACCGAGTTGAGCAGCTACCGTAATATCGCGAGAAAACTCAACCCAGGCGACGATGCCCAGGGAGAGAGTCTTTCCGAAAAGAAGACTCACGTCTGTTAACAGCAGAGGAGAGGCATAGCCGGTTCTTGTGCCGTCAATGACGCTGAGATTCGTATAGACATGCCGAAACATTACCCCGGCACCTGCGCCGGCGCTGAGGCGAACGGATTTACCCGGAGTGGATAAACGCAAGCCTCCGCCAAGGCCGCCGCCTACACGCCCGACCTGAGTATTTTCTAAAAAGGACGGTAAAACCAAGGTGTTTGAGGTATCAAGCGAGGCTTGACTCCAATCGCCCGCTCCTAAGCCGAAGAGCTCAATTCCAAGAACG
>JAKVCH010000535.1 GCA_022447485.1 Polyangiaceae bacterium
GACTCGCTGCAGAGCGGCTTGTGTGGCAACGAGATGAGGGGCATCCGAGCGCTCTTCTTTGGGGAAGAGGTCGAAGGTCGAGGTCGTGGTGCTCGGACCGCAGCGGGACCAGAGTCGGGATGAGCTGAACCTGTGTTGTCCTGCAGACTACTATCAGCGGCAGCATTGCGAGGCTGGCGAAAACAGAACAAGTTCATCAAAGTATGTTAAGAACCTGATGTGAATGCCACTACTTTTCGGCTCTTCTCCCAACTCATTCTATTGCTTCCCTTCATGATTTCTTGCAGGTCCAGCTCCTACTCTGCCGCCGCTCTACCTAAGGAAAACGTGAGCATTCCAGTTCATTTGGAACAGAGTGACTACGCCGCACCAGATATAGCTTTAGGGAAGCTTGTCGATTGTAACCAACCCGAGCCGACACCTCCTCCTTTATCTGCATTCAATGAAACTCGGAGAAAATTTCGGCAAATCTACTGGCCGAGAAACTGGGTAATTAGATCAAGCAATCGAGGGCAAAAGTGGCCTACCCGTTCGGCAATTCGGCAGAAAAGGAACTCCTTTACTGCTGGTGAGTGGACACACGCTGTCGCCTATTCTTATCGCTTTGGTGAAGGCTGGAACGGAAAATGGGAGGAAAAAGACTGTGACGGCGAGGTACTTTCACAGAGAGGTCAGCTCTGTGAAACGGTCAATCAGCACCAAGTCGAGCTGCCGCGCCATTGGCTTCAGAAGTTATTCTCATTGATACCAAAAGAGAATTCAAAGACTGGAGCACGTTGTCTCTTCAATCCACATCATGCCATCGTCTTCTACGACGACCATGGGCGACCCCTTACAAATATTCGTATCTGTTTCGATTGCGGACAATGGTCGTTGGGAGACCTTGCACCGAGGCAGATTGAAAAGGCATTACCCATGTTGACGGAACTCTGTCAAAGCGGAGTATTTCTTGGCTGTCCAGAATTGCCACCCTCTACCCAAGAACGCCCTGCATTAGAGAAAGGCATGAGGCATCAATGTTCACAGCCGCCCCTCGATAGTAATGTCGAACTTAGGTGCGAAGAGGCTGAGGAGCTTTACCATGAGGCTATGATGGATTGGGAAGAGTCAGCCTGGGACGACTACAATCAGTGGATCAGTGAGCAACCAGCTCCTCGGCCTGAAGCGATCGTCGGAATTTCTGGAGACCGTCTACAGTCAGAACTTACGGTTCATGAACGTCGTCTCTTATGCATTGCGCGAGGAGCCAGTAATCGGATCGCTCAAAAAACGAAAGAACTGGACGATGACAGCTGGCTCCGTGAACTGAGCCTTGACGAATGTATCGAAAAGTTTCCTCGTTGTCAGAGGTCCCTCGATTCAATTCCAACTCTGTTCCCCTATCAGTCGCAAAAATTTCAAGACTGTATTCTTTCACAACCCATTGAGAGTGCGCTTGACTGTCAGTGGGGTTTCAGCTGGACAAAGGACAAACCTACGCAATTAAGAGAGTAACCATATTTTTAATGCGGAGTCATATTGTTGAAGACCGTGCCTTGACAATCAATCGTGTGTGCGAAAAAAATCATTGATGTGTATTAGAGTTCTTCATCGGCTGAAGAGAATCAAGTAAGCAGCGAGGCCACGCTCAAAGGCATGTTCGCCGACCAAGACGAGAAGCACGACACATTTAGCCTGCGCTGAGAATGTGTCCCTGGCACTCCCTACAGTCGTGAGCTTCTCTTTGATGTCGCGATTACGGCTCAATCAGGACTGCCGTCGGGGTAGCACATTCGAGGGCGATCCATGTGTGGGGATAGAAGCTCGCTCCACCTTGGGTGTCATCAGTGCGCTTCACCTCTAGTCCAACGGCCAAATCGCCGGGCGGGCATGAAACGGACTGCGTGGACGGCGCGGACCCGATCGGATAATCCAAGGTTGCGGAGGGAGGTCCGACGACTACAGCAGTTTCGCCCAAGGAGCCAGTGACTGAGGAACACTCAAACCCAAAATTCTCGATTTCATCAAGCGAATTGAAGTTGGCCATGGCGCCGGTGACGAATGTTCCCTCCGGGCAGACGAGGCGGTAGTAGCCACCTCCTCCGGTGCTGTCACCATCACTCTCCCTATCATTAGTCGTTTCAAATGTAGGCGGCTCGCCCGACGGATTAGCTGCATCACTGCAGATGGCAACGATGTTGTCGATGAACCGCACGAAGGTGACGTCGTAGCGGTCGTCGCTCACGCCCACGCCCACGAGGAAATCGTCTCGACTGAAAGAACCCCCGCAACTGGAGGAGCGGTCGGTCCCAGGGGCGTCAACGAAGTTGGTTAGCGGAGTCGTCACGGTGGTGGTCTCTCCGAGGTCCATCCTGATTGGCCAGCCATCATCGACAGTTCCATTACAATCATCGTCCACGTCGTTGAGTCTCTCGGTGCTACCCGGGTAGGCATCGCCGTCTTCGTCGTCACAGTCAGGAAGGTCGACTGACGCGTCGGCGAGAATATGTCCTTCTTTGGTGGTCGTGCATTCGCTCACATAAGACAATTCGAAATTGGCAAACCCATCGCCATCCGAATCCACGTACCACCGGGGATAGGTAGCAGGATCGGTAGCGTCTTCATCGACTTCTCCATCACAATCATTGTCGATCAGATCGCACTGGTCGTCTGGGGCATTGGTGTACTTGGCAGCATTCCCGTCATCGCAATCG
>JAKVCH010000536.1 GCA_022447485.1 Polyangiaceae bacterium
AACTGTATCGCAATCACGACAATTATCTGTGATTCAAGTTGGCTAGACGATCGCGGCCGTGCTACTACTTGTGGTTCGGCTGAGGAAAGTCCGCACTCCATAGAGCATGATGCCGGCTAACGGCCGGACGGGGTGACCCGATGGCAAGTGCAACAGAGAGTAGATTGTTTTGGTGAACGCCAAGGCGAGGGTGAAAGGGTGGTGTAAGAGACCACCGCTTCTTCGGTAACGCAGAAGGCATGGCAAACCCCGCCCGGAGCAAGGTCAAGCAGAAAGAATGGGGTGTCCCGCCTCTCTTTCGGGTAGACCGCTTGAGTGCTTTGGTAACAAAGCACCTAGATGAATGATCATCGCTGAATAGTGGGTAACCAATATTCAGAACAGAACCCGGCTTATTGACGCCTCAATCCACGCCAGCTTCGCTGGCGTGTCTATTTTGTTGGAGCAAGACCCGCAAGTCGGCCGTCGTCGTCCTGTCTGAACTATTGGGCTGCAAAAACGAAGGGAACTTCAACCTTTTGGGAAGAGCCGCTTTTTGGAAAACGCCAAGCGCGTACTTTACTGCGAATACATTGAGATAGACCGCGGTAGCCACGAGGGTCGCCACTACTGGTCGCTCTCGTCACCTTTCCTTGGTTATCAACGGTCATTGTTAGCTGCACCCGCGCAGTCGTTGGTGCATCTCGGTCTCGAGCCTGCAGCGCCGGCTGCCAGCAGCGCCGTGAGATACTGGTTCGGTACCGACTCACTACGGCCTGAATCTGTCCCGCCGTGAGGGATGAACTTGAGGATGACGCAGCTCCAGGCTGAGGCCCACTCCTCGGTCCGGCCAAATTGAGTCCATCTAGCCCAGTGAGTGCCTTCACCGAATCATCCCCGGAGGAAGGCGCCGAGGCAGCGTCTCTCTTTGTCGAAGCGCCAAGCTGGGTCTTCTTTGGTGTTGTCTTTTGCGCAGAACGAGCTTGCGCTTCCTGAGCGGCTGGCTTTGGTTGAGGGGCTTCGCGAATCACTTCGACCAGCTTTTCGACTTCCACTTCTCTCTCAACGACTTTTTCCACGACTTGTACTTCTTGCCCGCCGAAGAACAAAAAGCCCAAGGCAACTCCGAAGGAAATAGCCACCGCGACCACCAGAGGCACAAGCGAGCGGCGAGGTGGGATCGAACTCTGCAAGAGCTCTCGAGCCTCCTCTTCCGCCGAGATAGCTGGACTCGTCAACCCTTCGTTCTGCTTTGCAGGTGTTTCGAGGACGGGCGCCTCTGGATCGTAAATCACAGGCTGAGGCGGTTCAGGAGTTAAACCACTGCCCTGAGGTGAACTGCCCTGAGGCGCACTGCCCAGCTCAAAGAGACTAGCTACCGTAATCGCATTCGGTGGAAGAGTCGGCGGCGATGCCCCATGCCCGGCGGCCGTCTCCGCCAATTCGGCTAACTCTTCGATCTCACTCAAGGGTGCCCATCCGGCCAAACCATCCCTCCAGAGGAAGGTTTCTTTGGCAATCTCTTTTGAATGAACCTTCTGGCGTAGTTCGGCAAGGTTCAACGGACCGACTTTTTGGTTATCGATTCCCGCGTACCAGCGCAACATATCTTGAGCCGGAGGTAAATCCGGAGCCTGAAGAGGCTTTGCTATATTTTTAGAAGCAGCAACGCTCTTGTCGCTATTTCCACTACCCTCAACACCGTTCGTTGATGTCCTCCCCTTGCGAGCACCTGGACTGGACTTCGCTGCGGAGCCAGCCCGGGGCAAAGGTTTTGGCTTCACTTGAGTCGACGGCAGAGGTTGAGCGGGAGGAAGCGGCGGCTTCTCGAGCACTTTTTCCGGTGAGCTCTGATTCTTCACTACGACCTGACGACCGTCGACCGGAATCTCAACCCCGCACTTTTTGCACTTCATCTTCAAGCGGCGTCCAGCCACCTTCGCATCTGCGATTTGATACTTAGCCTGACAACCCGGACATGAAAACTTCATCGTCTCTCTCGAAGCGAAAACTCAGCGCTTCCCTCTCAACTCATATTGAGTAGAGCAATATTGATGCTGGAGAGCATACAATCAAGTCAAAAGGCTCAGTCATTTCGGAGGAATTTGCCGTGGGTCATCACCAGGATGAGTTTACTTATTAAAGCAAACTCAATAATTGCTTTTTAACCGTTTCTTTTGTCGGGTCATCCGGAGCTATCACTGAGGCTTTATGCCACATCTCGGCAGCTTTATTTCGAAAGCCAGCTTTTTGATAAAGGATGGCTAAATTCTTCACCGCCGGGAAATGGCGGTGATTAATTTCAACCGCTTGCTCAAGAGCCGCAATCGCATCGAAGACATTGCCTTGACGCCCGTAGAGGAGACCAAGGTGAAAATGTAAGCGGTAGGCTAAGGGATCGATCTTCACCCCTCCCCGAAGAAGCTCAATCGCCTCAGGCAAACGGCCTTCTTTATAAGCACTGACGCCTTGAGATAGGGCCGCTTCTGCCTCCTGATGCATCGCTTCCAAATCAGGAGCTTCTTGGGACGACTTGCCCTCCAAGGCATTATGTACGGCATCGACGACCGCCTGAATCTTGAAGGGCTTTTCGACGAACGCTTCGACACCACAACTCTGCTTCAGGTCTTCGGCGTAATGCCAACCTCGATACACAGCACTGACCATCACAATCGGGATATGGCCGTAACGACGACTACCTTTAATTCGACGG
>JAKVCH010000537.1 GCA_022447485.1 Polyangiaceae bacterium
GCGGCATCATGATGGTGCTGTTGATTCTCTACCAAGGGGGTCGCTTTTCGCTTCTGGGTTGGCTTTATGCTCGTTCTGCTGCTCGTGGCTGGCCTCCAGGGCTCGTATTTACTTTCGCTTTTATCGCGAGTGAAACTATTTGGCCCTTGGTTTTCCCATTTACCTTTGGGGCAAGCTTTCATCATGTTTACCCTGTTTTGCAGCTCGCCGAGATTGGTGGGCCAATCCTCGTCGCGCTGGTGGGTGTCGCCACAAGCTGGGGTTTTGCGAGCTGGATCATCGGCTACCTCTCAATTCCGGCCGATCAGCGCACTTGGTGGAGCCTTCGCTCTTGGGCCCATGCTTTTCAGCGCGCTGGAAGGGTTCGATTGGGTGTGCTCTTGGGTGCTCTGCCAGCTGTAGTGACGGTTTACGGACTCTTGAGAATTGCCCAAGTCGATGAAGCGGTTCAAAAGGCCGAAAAGCTGAGGGTGGGATTGGTTCAGGCGAACCTGGCGCTTGATGCCAAGCTCTTTTTTAGCAACGATTCTCTCTTTACCCACCAGCGACTGACGCAGAAAATTCGGAATCAGGGGGCACAACTAGCCGTCTGGTCGGAGACCTCGATGGGTGGCTCTTATCCCGAGGATACCGGACCTCGGTATTACGAGCGCATTGTTACGAGTCCGCTCAAGATGCCGGCGATCGTTGGCGCTGTGCTACATCGGGCGGTTGAAGACGCCCGCTCGTACCTGATGTTCAACACAGCTTTCCTTGCCGATGGTCAAGGTAAAGTCACAGGGCGCTACGATAAGCACATTCTAATTCCGTTCGGTGAGTACCTGCCTTTCGGCGATAGTTTTCCCTCTATTTACCGTTACTCACCCAACTCTGGCAGGTTCTCCCCTGGCACGCGCATGAAACCGTTAAAGTTCGGTGCTCATGAGATAGCGATCTTCATCTGTTACGAGGATATTATGCCCGAATTGGTGAACGAAATTATGAACGCTGGTGATGCGGGGCTCCTTGTTAATATGACCAACGATGCTTGGTTTGGCGATACAAGCGAGCCCTGGGAGCACATGGCGTTAGCCAAGTTAAGGTCAGTCGAACAAAGACGTTGGATGGTTCGCTCCACCAATAGTGGTATTTCAGGCTTTGTTGACCCGGTCGGGCGGCTCACAAAGCAAACGCCGTTATTTAAAGAGGCGACATTGATCGAAGATGTGGCCTGGCTCGACCTTTGGACGCCTTACCGCGTGATCGGTAATAAGCCTTATTGGTTAGCATCCTTTCTTATCCTCTGTATGTCTTGGCTGAAAAAGCGACGATTGTTGGGAATATTTTCAAAACGCTAGGCGTAGGCTCTTTCAACTGAGATTTGACAAGCTCAGGGCCAGTGACAGACTCCCGGCACAGCGAGAAGCTTAAAAATGGACTTATTTTCTAGAATAAAGCGGCATCAACCGACTTACTCCACTCAGGTTTCAGGCGAGCCGAAAACCGCGTCAAGATTGCGGCGCTGTGCTCTTCCTGTCGCACTAGCCAGCTTCCTGATGAGTATTGCGTGCGAGGAATGCCCACCGGGCGAAAGCTGCTTTGGAGAATTTTCAGCAAGCGGTGGTTCCTCAAACCCCAATGAGGTTTTGGCCGGAGGAGCGCCTGGCGAAGCCGACACCAGTGCCGCTGGCATGGGAGGAATGTCCCTTGGCGGGCAAAGCAACTCAGAGACGCTTGACTCCGACGCTGCTCAAGACTCCATCGACTGCCACGTTGACGGTGTCGTCCAAGGTACGCCTGGCGACGCCAGCCCGACCGTCGATATGGGTGATCCTGACTATGAATGCCAAGCTTGTGCCCAAGAGTTGTGCGCATCGGAAATGCAAGATTGCTATGCCTATGGCCCTGATTCCACCTGTGTTTGGGGTACCCGTACCGACACGGAGGAACTTGGCGGTGAGATCGCCTGCATGCTGAATTGTTTCACCGAATTAGACGACCTCGGTGAGTTCGCTTTTAGTGAACTGGACGTGCAGGAGTGTGCGGAGCGTTGCGGTTCGAGCGAATGCGCCGGCAGCGCGAGCTCTATTACTCAAGCAGCAGCAGCTTGTCTGATCAATGCTGATGGCCAAGGCTCCTCTAGTTATGGATGCGCGGAAGAATGTGCGATCGCCGTGATCCCCTGATATTTTTCGATGCTTTGAGACTCGTGAGCCGCTTTCCTAGCCCAATTGCCGAATAGCGCTGCGGTTTTCTGTTGAGTGTGCTACAGTCGCGCGGCAATGTTGACCATTGGTTGTGCAGGCTTTGCCGTCCCAGCGACGCGCTACTTCAAAGAATACCTTTTTGTCGAAATTCAAGAGACGAATTTGGGCATTCCCGGGCCAGGTACTGTCCGACGCTGGGGACGAGAGGCTCCTGAGGGCTTTGAATTTGCCTTACTCGGCCCCCGCGAGATAATCCAAGAGGGCTTTAAGTTAGGTCCAGTAGTAGATACGGCCTTGGAAAACTTGGCGGGGATCCGGGATAGGCTCAAAGCAACAACCGCGATGTTTATTGCGAGTGAAGAATTTGCGGCCAATCGAACCAATAAGACGAACCTCAAAGCGTTCTTAAAGCTTGCACGTAGCCAATATGATCGAGTAGTTTTTGAGGTCCCGGGGTTCAAGCCCGATGAGGCTGATGCATTAGCG
>JAKVCH010000538.1 GCA_022447485.1 Polyangiaceae bacterium
CAACCAACCCACGGCCTTGATTCCAGTCCTCTTGAGCTGAACTTGCCTCCGCGGCTGCGCCCCCAGCTTGCCCCTCAGGCGAACGGCCCGTGAAAGTGACTGCTCCAGCAGCCAACTCTCCTTTTCGTCGTAGCTGACTCCCACCGGGCTGGCTCTGACTCACTCGACCAGAAGCAGCGCCCTGACTCTCAACTTCTGAAAAAGAGGGGTTAGAATCGTCTAGGGCCGCCTGCCTTTCTTTGAGCCCTTCAATCTCGAGCAACGAGGGTAGGGCATCAAAGTCCTCGCGCACCTCCTTGATCAGAGCACGAAAGACATCTTCATCTTCTTCCGTTTGAAACTGACGGAGCTCGCGAGAAAAGTCGAGGGCACTCGCAAACCGGGCCTGAGGCTTTTTTTCCAACGCCCGAGCAATCGCTGCATCGAGACCTTCGGGAAGCCCCTCGCGGTACTCTGAAGCGAGCAAGGGCACATCGTTGACCATCTTCTGAACGGAGACAGCCATGGACTCTGCCAAGAAAGGCACATCGAAGGTTAATAATTCACGCAATAGTATTGCGACGGAATATTGGTCCGAGAGCGGGCTAGCCGGAACCCCTTCCAGAGTTTCCGGCGCGGAGTAGCTCAGCTTCCCACGGAAAGTGCCACTCTTCGTCGATTGACCCTCACCGCCGCTCATGCTCGCAATGCCGAAATCTAATAAATGGACATGACCATCACGACTGACCAAGACATTGTCTGGCGAGATGTCCCGATGCACAATCGCGTTCTCTTTGCCGTCACCCGCATCAAAATGATGGGCATAATGCAAAGCGCTCAACACGCGGCGCACGATATACAGACAAAAATTAACGGGTAGGTGACGCTGGGTTTTGTAGCGATAGTCCAGCCAAGGCTGGAGTGAGAAGCCGTGCACATAGTCCAGGACCATCACGTACGCGCCTTCTTCCACACCAAAGTCGATAATATTCAGCACATTGGGGTGCTGCATTTTTGAGAGGATCTTTGCTTCTCGGGTGAAAAGCCGTGCGCCGTCATCGATGCGCCTGAGCTCGGGCTTCATCCGCTTCACCACAACAGGCTTGGTAAACCCCTCTGCGCCCTCTGTGCGAGCTAGATAGACCTTGCCCATCCCTCCCTCTGCAAGCTGCTTAACAATACGATAGCGCCCGAGGAGGAGCCCTGTTTCATGGTTTGAAGTAAAGCTAGCGCGCGTCATGCGTAACTAAGAACTAGCCTATGGAGCTTGATTCTGGAAGGTATTTCGAAAGAAGGGGCTCTTCAATCGACTTAGCGGGCGCGGCGCAGAAAATAGTGCACTCCCTGCCTCGGATGCGAGAACCGGAGAGCCAACTGCCCAGAGCCCTCAAAAGTAGAGGCAAAGCGCCTCTGACGGTCGAGTTCTAATGCCTCGCCATTCATGCTCACGGTCCAGCCCGCCAAAGCCTGGCCTTTCACCGGAACATTTGAACCTGCTTGAAACCCGGAGGCAGGCGGTGAGCTCACCCGAGCCTTCGGCGCTTGGGCATCATATTTAATCTTCAAAATTGTCGTACGCGAGCGCCTGGGCGGCTGGCTCTCAGCGGAATAGACAATTTTATGGGTTCCAGCACCCAGGGCACCCGCTTTCAGCGAAAAAGATGACTGACGGGACTTGTAGGAACGCCCGTCAACCTTGACGGTAAAAGCATCCGCCTGAGGGGCGGTCGGCCAAGATATCTTCACCCGCGGCAAGCGGTGATGATAAAGCACTGTGTACTTTCTACCGTCTGTCACGACATTCGCCTGGGGTGTGTACTGAGGCAGAGGCCTTTGGCCGCTATCTCTGGTAACCCGTATCACCCCTTCGGCAATCGTATTCGTTGGACTTTGCAAACAGGCAACCTGGTATTGATAGCGCCCGGAGCTCAGGCGTAACCCGGCCGACCGCTTACCTTCCGAAACCTGATTTCCCGCTCGCAAAATAACGCCCTCAGGACAATCCAATGGAGTGCGGACTCCAACAGCACTGGGCGGCCGTGGGTCGTGAACAGTAAAGGTCTGTCCTGGAATGAACCAGAGATCGGCTGCAAACAACGCCTCTGGCTGATTCACCTCTTCAGGCTCGCTTTCAGAATCGTCTAACGGCTCCTCAGCAGGCTCTTCTTCGAATTCTAGGCCTCCTAAGGTCACGTCGACGGTTTCTCCCGCCTCAAGACGCTGACCCTGTTCCGTGAACTCGAGAGTGCCCAATCGGACAGCCACCCGTAACTTACCTTCGGCACTCTTCGTCAAAGTAAATTGTGAATTAGCCTCAACAACCAGCTCGCCAAACTCCGACTCAAGCATCAGCTCTTGACCACCTGTTTGGATATCGACTTCGCCCAGTTCTACATTCAAACCAATTCCTTGGTCTTTCCCCTGGCGTAGGAAACGAATCTGCGACTGGGGCTTCAGCAGGAGCCTCTCGCCTGAGAAGAGCTGAAACTCTGCTTCTTGCTTTTCGAAAGTCCTGGCGCCATCCCCTTCAAAGAACTTATCGCTCAAATCAGCTTTTTCCCAATGGTTCATGCTTTCGGCATGGTCTCGCTCAGGGTTGCCTTGGGCCGCTTCTAAGGTGGCAATGGGTACAGGGGAGCCTAAATAATACCCCAAACCAAGTAAGAGCACCGTTAAAATCAGTACTAT
>JAKVCH010000539.1 GCA_022447485.1 Polyangiaceae bacterium
GAAAGCGCTTCCTCTATTTTCTAACAGTAAGAGTGAAATCTCCTCATTCCTATCCACAGATAGTTGAGAATTGCGCTCTACCCGAAAAGCAACTGTGCGAGCCGGCACTAAAACGTGCCGATTCTGTGCAGCCTTTTCCTTCGATTCGGCTTCCGCAAAAATCCAGACCTACCGAGGAAGGTGAAAGAAAATACGAACTAAAAAAGCCCCTCGAAAAACGAGAGGCTTCTTTAGTTTCCGTCGGGGCGAGATGATTCGAACATCCGACCCCTTGTCCCCCAGACAAGTGCGCTAACCAGACTGCGCTACGCCCCGGAACACCTTTGTTGCCCGAAGGCAAAGAGAACAATCCACTGAATGCTGGATTTCCGCCCGCAGGGTTCCCCCTGCGCAAGGTCCGCGGAACCTAGCCGCTCGCCCCGCGATTTCAAGAGCCCTTTTTAAAAATTCGTTTCGACCATCGGTCGGAAGGTCATTTCGTGAACAACCACATCTCGGGGTGCAAAAAGCACATGTTCGGCCATCTCAGCGACGCTCTCAGGCCGCATATATTCTGGACGCTCAGCAGCGCGAAAATCAGTATCTGTGCCACCGGGACAGAATGCTGTGACTTTGATTCCTGTTTTCGCCGCTTCCTTGATCAAAACTCTCGTTCCACCCAAAAGTCCCTGCTTCATTGCCGTGTAGGCCCCCATCTCTTCGATACCTCGATGCACCACCGTGCTGATAACATTCAAAATATGTCCGGAACCCCGGTTCATCATCAGTGCTAACCCGGCCTTCGACAGTAAAAGAGGCGCCCGGAGATTCACGCGATAAAGAGCGTCTAACTCCTCGGCCTCGACCTCAACCCAAGGGGCTTTCCGACTATTGTACCCTGCATTATTGACGAGAAAATCAGGAGCGGCTCCAAGAAGCCTCACCGCCGTTGGTAAAACTTCCTCCACATTGTCAGCAGATAAATCGAATTCGAGAGGCATCACCTCGCTGCCCCGAGCGAGTTCCTTGAGAACAGACGGATTGCGTCCCAGAGCGACGACCCGAACGCCTCTGGCCGCCAGAGAAAGAGTCAGCGCTTTTCCAATCCCACTGGTAGCTCCCGTCACAATTGCAGTCTTCATGGCTCAAGACTAACCTTGAACGAGGCACATCCCTAGCCCCGCCATGAATCAACACTTTGCCTCCTTTCTTTCTTCTACATTCTCAGCGAGCCTCTTCTTGTTGCTGCTCAGCTCAGGCCTTCCTGCTTGCCGAGCAAAGCGTCCGAGCAAAGAACGAGAACAAACCGTCTCGCCAACTGGGGAATATCTCAGTGACTCGGCTAGACAGCCCACAGCCTCTACGGTCCCCGCAGCGATACCAGAGCAGGCCCCAAAGCTCGTTCCTGTCAAAAATTCTCCCGCCGGCATGAACGAAACTCTCTCTGGCGACGAACTGCGAAGGCGAGTCAAGGCATCTCCAGCAAGAGGAACACTCGTGAACGCTTGGGCAAGTTGGTGTGGTCCTTGTAAACGGGAGTTTCCCATGCTGCATGGGCTGCGCTCTGCCCTTGAAGAAAAAAGTATCGACTTGCTCTTCATCTCAGTCGATAGCCCTGAATCCCATGCCGCCGCAGAAATATTTTTTCGAGAAAATGGTGAGAACGGGCCCATCTATTTTGCCGAGCGTCCTCTGGGCAAGTTCAAAAAACAGATGAATCCTGAGTGGCCAGGGATGCTACCAGCGACATTCCTCTTCGACGAACAAGGTGAGTTACGCTTTTTCTGGGGAGGACCAGCCTACGAAAAAGAGCTCATGCCCATCATTGATGGCTTTTTGGCTGGTGAACAGATCGATGGTTCAGCCAACTTCGGACTGAGTCCAGGCAAAGATCTCCGATGAATCAACCTCCCAATCAGAAGTCTCAATTCCTCCAATGGGCAGCCTTCACCACGACACTCATCCTGGGCTACGGCTGTAAATCTGCTCTCGATGTGCCCGACGGACCTAATCTATCCGCCTTGCGGGCTACTTACGATTCGCCTCCGGGCATCATCGCCGAAGATATTCTCGAAGAAGTCACCAGCGCTGCACAAGACGCGAGAAGGGAAGTGGAGAACCTCACCTCCCTCGAATTCTTTCTTGAGAGCATAGCAACCTCCACAGAAGATCTCACCAACCTCTCAAAAGACCTCAGCCGAAATGTCGACCTGCGCGGCATCAGTGATGTTGTTTCTACGTGCCCTGGCGTGGAGGAGGATTCTGAATTCAGTTTTGATGAGCGACGGACAAGAAATGGCACCATCGATTACGCATTGCTTTTCGAAGATTCTCAACTCAAGCCATCCATTCGGAGTCGCTTCTCAAGTTGCCAGTTCTTTCATCAGGAAGCTCCAGTGCAAACCGAAGGGGTCGTCTTGATCGGCTTTCGAGGGGACCTCAATCTACGCAATCTTGAGATCAAAAGCTTTCTTTTTGATATGGCATTTGACTACACCTATCTCGAGCCAGAAAACACCACACCCCTCGACTCGGAAGACACAAACTATCAAATTGACTTTGAATACTATCTCGACGGAACCCTCGATATTGGGGTACCGGCCCAGGGCGGAGACGTCATCTTTCGATTCGGAGTCGACTTCGACCAGGCAGGTCTACGCACTGCTGATGGCTCTTTTTG
>JAKVCH010000054.1 GCA_022447485.1 Polyangiaceae bacterium
GATCGTGGGCCTGAGCACGAGGCGCAGGCAGAGGCTCCCGCTCAGCCAACCGACGAGCCCGAGCTGCTCCCTCTTGAGCTGGAGCCTGTCTCGAACGCGGCCCCCGGAGAGCAACCTCACGCGCCCCAGCCACCGGTCCACAAACTGAGCGAAGAAGCCCTCACCGAAGCCGAGCTTCAACGCGCTTTGATCGAGGCGCTGCGTAACTACCCAAACTTGCTTGGGGGAGTCGCCTGGGGGAGCGCCCCGTTTGGCGGTGCACAAACAGAAAAAGCCCACCTTGCGGCGGGCTCTCAAAGTCTGGAATTTCCAGAGGTTATGTCTTTGTGCGAAGAAGAGGACTCGAACCTCCACGGGAGTTACCCCACTAGCACCTCAAGCACCTAACCCTGCGGACTCTGAAGATTTAGGACTTGAGAGACACCGAAATCCACTATGAAACATCCATAAGCACTGAAAATGAGACAGTACCCCAAACAGATGAGCAGAATTGTTCATTGCGTTCTTGGACGGATGATGCGACTTCGCTCAGAGGAAACGAAGGGAAGGACAAAGTATCCGGCGCAGTCGTATCACAGGGTGATTTGTGTGTGCGACTCTGCTGCTCCTTGTCAGCGAACGAGCCAAGCTCAACAGCTTTGTAAGCGTTCACCTCTGGGATGACAATTCGCATATTGCTGGATTCTTTTGACTCGTGGATGGGCGCAACACTGCGCTTAAACGCGGTCGGATCAGAACTCGTAGGTATTCGAAAAGCGGTCGAGGAACAGAAACACCCGAATTGAGGCGATGTAACGACACAGCTCAGCAATTGGCCCAAGTGGGAATAGGATTTACCCCACCTTCCACGGAAGTAGGTTGAAACACAACTGATAGGCCCTAGCTCCGGGGGAGAGTTTTGGCGAAAGCAAGCACCTCCTCGAACTCGGGGCGCGCACGTCCTCGATTCGCCGGGTCAGACGTCATCAAGTAGCGATCGCGCAAATATTCAAACTAATCTTTGTCTGGTTTGGTATGCTTCTTAATCAAACGGCGGCGATTACGAAGCGACATTCTACTGTGCATCGTCGCTGTCACTAACCGCTCATTCCTCTCTCTCAGTCCTTTACCTGAAGCCTCTTCTCGCACATAGATGGCGTAGCCTTCGACAAAAGCCTTCTCAGCAGCAAAGAGTTGAAAGTCCTCAGGGAGCTTCTCCTTCGCGACGTTACCATCTCCATGTTCTAAAATTTGAGCATAGAATGCGGTAAAGTCATCCATCACACGCTGGCTTGTTGGCCCTTCGGGACCAATCAACAAACTAAATGGCGCTACCTCTTTGATCGTGTTCCGCGTGATCGCATGCAACCCAAAGCAGGCTGCTACCGTGACTAAGAGATTATTCTTAGTTGCAATGTTGATTGGTCGGCAGTGTTCTACGAACTCTGCCCAGGAAACCAAATCGCCATTGGCCAGCTCTAGCCCCTCTTTATCGCCATGAGCGCCCTCTTCATAGCGGCGCATGGCGATTCGGACTTGGACCCTGTCAATGAACTCAAAGGCAACCAAGCCTCCAAAGACAAGGCCCTCCGCTTCGCTGGTCAGCTCGAAGTAGCCGCGCAGTCCAGGCGCCGCTAACACTTCGCTCCTACGCCCACGAGTGCGCTCTAGGTTCGCGTGCGGAGGTACCACCAGACGAGTGGGAGGAGGAGGAGCAGCTCGATGCCCGCGTACATCCACTGCTTGGCGACAGAGCCGTCGAGGGCAATGCCAATCAGACGGGTCACCAGATAGCCTGCAACCAAGGAGCTCAGCGTTGCGGCAATCGTGGGCATCCACGGGCGCAGGCTGAAGTGGAAGAGGGGCACCAAACCGAGCCCCACCACCTTGCCCCAGGTGACTCGCCGTTCAATGGCCTCGTAGGGATCGCTCGGCAGGGGTCTGTCGCCCAGCAACTCGGGGTTCACAGCCAAAACAAGGCCCACCAGAACCATTGCTCCTGCGAAGATCTTCAGCATCCAATGACCCATCAGGATTCTACCCTACCACTGGCTCAGCCTGGACTCCAACAGCTGTTGACTCGCCCGCTCCCCGACCAAAGCACTCCAGCTCTGCTTGCTGCCTCATGTCGACGGGCGGAAATCGAGGCGCCCCTGGGCCGTAGACAGCGCGGCCTTGGCCTCGACCAAGGGCCCCACCTTCCCCAAACCGAACCTTGGCATATTGCTGTAGATGCACTCGTGATGACCCGGATCGATCAAGTAGGTCTCGTGCCAAACGCCCACAGCTGCCGGCTTGAAGAGCTTCTTCATGAAAGTCCTCCAAACGGGCTCATGGGTTTGACTCTTGTCTTGGGCATAGCGGCGGAGGTGCTCTTCGGACTTCCAATATTGCACCGTGCCACCCAAGCCCAGATCTTGGGTAGCCAGCAGCCCACTTTCGGGATTGGCGAGCAATTCTTTGGTCATCTTTTGAAACTTCAAGAGCACGGGCAGAGAGATGGGCAAGAGCCACCACTTATTGACGCGCGCACCAATCAGAAAGACCACAAAGCGCTCATTCTTCACAACTGTTTGGCGTCCTGGAACAATCTTCGTCATCGTTGGTTTCCTTTCGTTTTTCTGCTCTCTTGCGCTCCAGCATCGCTGTCGAGGCGGTTCTTCTTTCCCGCCGGGCGGGAGGAAATCTTCATCTGCGGCGCGTCGACCTGCACCCCTGGCACCAGTAGAGATGCCTCGAGGCGCTGCATCTGAAAGCTGGCAATCTTCTGCGCATCTGCGTTGCTCACGCCCAGACTCCCCGTCATGAGTAAGCTGGCGAGGCCGTGAAAGGCGCTCCAGGCAATCGCTGCGAGAAGGCGGGGCTCTCCCGCCATGAAAAGGCCGGCGTCTTGGCACTCTTGCACCCGCTCAACGAGCATCTCGAAGGGGGCGCTCACTTCCTGCACCTGGTCTTCGTCGAGACGATCAAAGCCGAGGAGCTCGCGATCGGTCATGAAGATCAAGCGGTACTCGTTTTCGTGCTCTTGGCTGAAATCGAAATAGCGCTGAGCAATCCGGCGGAATCGTAAGAGTGGCTTCTTCGAGCGCTCGCTGTCTTTTAAGTAAGAGCCAAAGTGCCGAAACGATTCCAAAACTAATTGGCTAGCGAGCTCGTCTTTATCTTGAAAATGCCGGTAGATGGCCGTGGGACTGATGCCAACAGACGACGCCAACTTGCGCATGGACAGCGCAAAAACCCCTTGCTCTCCCACAACCCGCGAGGCCTCGCGTAAGAGCTCTTCTCTGGTGTTTTTCATGGCTTTGGCCGGTGACATCGCCAGCAAGTTAACACCGTTAACCCAAATAGCAAGAAAAAAGTTAACACCGTTAACCCAAACTGATACCCTGGCTCACCGGCAGCGCGGTGCCCGAGCGCTGCTCGGGGCGCAGCTGTCCACCGAGAGCCCCTGAAGGTACGCTCTTGGTGACCGTAGACCTGTGATGACCCCAAGCGCCTCCCTCATGAAATACCTCACCACGAGCACCACCTTTTTTTTGGCCGCAGCGCTTTTCGCCTTGGGCGCGCCACTGTTGACGAGCTCCTGTGGTCGCCCGACCCCTCTTGCCCCCCAAAGCGCCAACGAGCGCCTGGGGCACTCGGCCCTGCCTTTCCACCTGATGACGCCCGCCGAGGAGTGCGTTGTGCTGAAAAAAAAGGGCTCCACCGTCGAGCTGCTCGCCCAAGATTGCTCGCTGCATCTTGCTCCTCGTTGGGCTCTCCACAGCCCGCCCACCCAAGAGGGCAAGCACGGCTTTGGCTGGCTGCAATACAAAGACCAGGCCGGACACTGGGAATGCCTCTCTGTCGCCGACGGCACCCTCCAAGTGCAAGATTGCCAAAGGACGGGCGAGCAGAGCTGGCAGGTCCATGAGCTCCGGCAAAATCACTTCGAGCTCGGTCAGCAGAACAACCAATGCTTGTTCGCTGAGCCCGGAGCGGAGCGCGTCCAGCTCGCCGACTGTGGTCAGCAGAATCGTCACTTGCGCCTGAGCTTTCACCCCAACCGCCTCCCGGTACGAGGAGGCGAAGTCCTCGGCCTGCAGTTGGGGAAGACGGCTCGCTTCATGGGCGTACCCTTTGCCAAGGCGCCCGTTGGCGAGCGCCGTTTTCTCGCGCCCGAGGCTCTCGACCTGCAGTCGTGGGAAGGAGTGCGCGAGAGCTTTCGCCCGGGCCCCATGTGCCCGCAGAGCAGCCGCGCGGGAAACTACTCGGGCGACGAAGACTGCTTGACTCTCAACCTCTGGGCTCCCCAAGACGCGGTGCTCCAAGGTCCCAAAAAACCGGTGATGGTATGGATTCACGGCGGGGCCATGGTCCAGGGAGATAGCTACTTGGCCCTGCCCGACAAGAAGCGCACCTACAACGCCCGCAAGCTCTCCGAGCTGGGGGATGTTGTCGTCGTGAGCTTGAACTACCGCCTCGGCACCCTGGGGTTTTTGGGCACAAGCGGCCGCTTCAAGGGCAATCTCGGCCTGCGCGACCAAATTGCGGCGCTGAGCTGGCTGCAGGAAAATATTGGAGCCTTTGGTGGCGACCCCCACAACATCACCCTCTTCGGCGAGTCAGCTGGGGCCTGGTCCATTTGTTCTCTGCTGGCGGCACCGGCGGCCCTGCCTTTCTTTCAGCGCGCCATCATGGAGCGCGGGGCCTGTACCTCACGAACCAAAGAGGACCACCGCAAAATCAGCCAGCACCTTCTGAAGCAACTCGACTGTTTCTCGGGAGGCGACGCCGCCCAGCAAGAGTCTTGTCTGCAGAAGAAAAGTGCCCAGGAGCTCACCGAGGCCTGGACCATGACGATTCCCAAGTCTGTTGAAGCAGCCGAGCTCTTTACGATTGCGCCTTTTGTCGATGGCGATGTCTTGCCCCTGCCTCCGCTGGAGTTCTTTCGCACCCAAGAGTCGCCCAAGCCGCTCCTGCACGGCACCAATCTCGACGAGTTTGCCGCCATTACCTGGCTGCTGCGCATGCGTGGCTTCATCAATTTTGCAAAACCAAAAAACCTCGAGGCGATTGTTGAAAACCCCGCGGCCAAAGCGCATGTCCGCCCCGCCCTGCAGTACTACAAAGAACAGGGAAAAGATGAGGGCGATTTAGTCGACGACGTGCTCTTTCATTGCATCAACTATCAATTAGCTGAGCAGCTGACAGCTCAAGGAGCAGCTGTCTATTCCTATGAATTCAACATGCCGGCTTTCTTCAATAAAAATATTCACACCGAAGAAATCCCCTACGTCTTTCAAGACGAGGAGAGCCGAAAGAAAGCACCCGTGGCCCATCGCATGGGCCACCGCTGGGCAACTTTTGCACGCACGGGCGATCCCAATGCGCCAGGTCTATTGCCATGGCCGCAACAGGCTAAAAAGCAGCTGAGTCGCCTGGAAATCATGGAGGAGCCCCAAGTGAACCCTTGGAGTCAGAAGAAGAGCTGCCAGCTACTCCAAAAGTTTTTGCCCTGGACCATGATCGGTCGCAACGCAGGCTGGGTCCCGGAGCCGCCCCAAGCCAAAAGTCAGCTGAGGGCAGAGCCCGAGGGTAGCCAAAAGTGACTGCCCCCGCCAGCTCAGCTCAGCTCAAACTAGCTCAGCTCAAACCAGCTCAGTTCAGGAGGGTTCCCAGGTGAGCGATGAGTGATGGAGAGAGATCAACACCTTTCCGTCGACCTTATGATAAGCGAAGGTGTAGTCGGCTTTGGTGATTGCACCGGCACCATTGATAAAGTCGTACTGCCCCATGTCTTGGAAGCTCAGCCCGCCTGCATTCATCAGAGGCCCAGCGGCACTCTTGAAGTCGACCTTCTTCCAGCCATGCTTGAGAAAGCCGCCGGCTGTGGGGTACTTGGCATTACCACCCACAAAGTAGGAGCGAGCGCCTTCTTCGTCGAGTCGAATGACATCTGCCAGGGTAGGCTTAAAGAGAAGGGGTTGGTCGCTCGTGCCAAAGTCGTAAAGTGCCAAGAGGCCATCGAGGTCTTGCTCGATCACAGCCTTGGCCCACGCGCGCTGCGCTTCTAAGACTTCTTCTTTGGTCAGCTGCTGAAATTGACGATCACTCATTCTTCTTTTCTTTCTTTTCTTAGAAGAAGACTCTTCGTCTTCTTCAAGTGACAATATACTCCGCCGCACTCTCGGTTGGATGCAGAGTTTCGACGACGCGCGCTTTCACGACGCGTACCCGTTCATCGCCCACCAAGTCATCGGTGAAGTGGGCCAACCACTCCGCGAGTCGCTCAGAAGTAGGCGTGAACGGAAAGACCGCTAGCTTGATTTGTCCTGGCCACTCGTTGCGCGCACCCGCTAGGCTCTCCCCGGCGGAAAAGCCCGCTTGTCGCTCGCCGCAATGACCATGCACTGCATCACGTGATGCCACGAGCTTTTCGCCCACGGGGACTAATGCTTCACCAATCTCCTGAAAGGTTTCCTCGCCCACCGCCAAGCTATGGTCGAGCAGCTGATGACAAGGGTTGAGCACCTTGGCGTGCAGCTCGTCGAAATCGATCACGAAGCCTTGGGAGTCGAGCTCTTTCGCGCCGAGGGTGACCTCGAAAAGCCAAGTATGACCGTGCAGGGAGATGCAGGGCCCGAGATGGCCGCGCACGTGGTGTGCAAAGTGGATGAAAACACCGTCTGTCACATGATACATGAGAAAAATGACCTTATCGCAAGATGGTTGCTAATGCACCGTAGTTGCAGAAGAATTACCTGCCGGCCGTTCGGAGGCAAGCAAGCCCGGGCGATGGGCCTGCGAACTCGCTCTCTTTAAGCAGGAAAAGTCTGCTGAACGGGAAAAGGGTTCACTAATTCTTTCCAAGCCCGACTGTCTTGAGCCGCAGTTTCTTCGTCGAGCAGGCATCGGTCGAGCATGGTGCGGATCTTCGACTCATCCATTTTCTGTCCGATGAACACGAGCTGCTGCTTACGGTCGCCGTAGCGGCGATGCCAATCTGGCTGGAGATCTGGACGACCCACACCCATATCACTCCACTTTTCTTTGGGAACCGCCGCCCACCACATACCAGCGGGAGTGACATTGCTCACGCCGCCTGCTTGGCCCCACTCATAAGCCGTCGCGTGATTCGCGGCGATCCAGAAGAAACCCTTGGAACGCAGAATGCCGGACCAATTTTTTGAGTCGTGGAGAAATGCCCAGAGCTTCAGCGCGTCGAAGGGCTGAGAGGTTTGGTAGGTAAAGCTCGAAATTCCATACTCCTCAGTCTCGGGAACATGCTCCCCCTGAAGCTCACGCATCCAGCCAGCGGACGTCTCTGCTTTTTCGTAATCAAACAGGCCCGTATCGAGCACGTTTTTCAAGGGCACTTGCCCCTTCGTTGCCGTGAGAATCTCCACGCCAGGATTCAGCGCTTTGACGATTGCTTTGACTTCTTCGGCCTGCTCCTCCGTGACCAAGTCGAGCTTATTGAGCACGATCACATTGGCGAATTCGATTTGATCGATCAACAGATCAGTCACGGTGCGGGTATCGTCTTCGCCGAGTGATTCGCCTCGATCTTGGAGAGCGTCTGCAGCCTGGTAGTCCCGGAGAAAGCTCGCCGTGTCGACCACGGTGACCATGGTGTCGAGACGAGCGACGTCACTGAGGCTCACGCCATCTTCGTCTTCAAAGGTGAAGGTCTGCGCAACAGGAATTGGTTCGGAGATGCCCGTCGCCTCGATCAACAGATAATCAAAGCGACCTTCTTTCGCCAAGCGGGAAACCTCTGCCAAAAGATCGTCCCGCAGGGTGCAGCAGATGCAGCCATTCGACATCTCGACGAGCTTTTCTTCGGTACGAGACAGAGCTGCACCCCCGCGCTCCACCAGGGCCACATCGATATTCACCTCGCTCATGTCATTCACGATCACGGCAACGCGACGGCCCTCGCGATTGTTCAACACCTGATTGAGCAGAGTCGTCTTACCTGCTCCGAGGAAGCCGGACAGGACGGTGACCGGGAGTCGCTGATCTTTCGTTGCTGCAGTTGAATTCATGGTTGCTTTTCCTTCGGTTGCTCTTTGGCCAGTTTATGCAACACTGTTGCATCTGCAAATAGAATGCAAAAACTGGGGAGCGGGATCTTTAAAGCAATGTCTTTGTATTTGCAATACAACTGCGATAACCAAAAAAGTTCCGAAAAGAAGCGATTTTTGGAAATGATTTTCCAACTCACTGCCACTGAAGCCCACGCTCCTACCGCGTGGGCGAGCAACCCCCCGCCGCAGGCGCGCCGCAGCCCGCGCCGCAGCGGCGCGCCACCCCCCGCCGGGCCGCGCAACTACCTCCCCCGCAATGCCCATTCTCCCGCCCTGTACATGACCCTTCTCGACTCCATGGGGAGCTGAAACCGATGTTACGACCATTTGCCGATATCCCACCTCCCCGCCGCCTTGAGCCGCAAGTCAGCCGACAGACGCGTCTCTCCTCGATCAGTGGACGAGAGCCCCAAGTCTTCCAGGGCTTAAAGACGCGCCCCATTGGCATGGCGACTTGGAATCGAACAATTCCTCCAGCGATTCGCAACGCCCTGCGGCTCTGGTCTGTGAATGTCGAGGAGCCTTTCGACGGCGTCACGGTGACCAACACAGAGATCCCCGATTCTGTGTTTGAAGGCATGTCGCCACGCCTCCGCGAGTGGCTGCACAACGACTTCTCGCGTCTGCTGCTCGAGTTTCAGAAGGTCGCCCAGGTCAGCCAAACCCAACTCACCTTTGGCCCGATTCGCTCGGACCGCTGCCGCAAATTTCATCAAGATTATTTGCGCTACCGACTCATCACCACCTACGACGGACCTGGCACCGAGTGGGTGCCCGCAGAGGCAGTGAACCAAGCCGCCTTGGTCCACCCCCCCGCCTGCCCCCACGAGGCGAACGCGCAAATTATTGCGGACCCAGCAGCTGTTCGGCGCGCCCAGGTTGGCGATGTATTACTCATGAAAGGAAGACGGCATCCTGATGGCACGGGCATCGTTCACCGTTCTCCGCCCATCGAGGCCTCCGCCCAAAGCCGCATTGCCTTGATCATCAGCAGCCTTGATCATCAGCAGCCTTGATCATCAGCAGCCTTGATTATCAGCAGCCTCGAGCAGATCTACCAGGTGAATTGGGCATCGACGTAGCCTCCGGCTGTCCATTCGCTGCCGTCGGTACGGAGCGAGAAAACTGGTGACCCACCAAAACCAAAGACAGGAGTGAATTGGTAGCGGACGAGAGGTAAATGACGCAGCCCCTGCCAATGCCCAGAAAAAAGCTCAACGAGCGGCGCTCGCCTGCCCTGTCCCTCTTGCCATTCGGGAGTGACTTGCACGAAAGGAGCAAAAACCCAGGGGCCCCTTTCGAACACCATGCCCCAACCGAATTCGAGCTTCAGATTCTGGAAGGCTTGCAGGTTCTGACACTCGTCCAAAGGAACTCCGCTCGAGCTGGGACCACAGAAGCGATTCGAGCGCCAGTTCAGATCGCTCGCTGCCGCCACCTGCCAAGAAAGAGCCGTTGCCGCGCCCAGCCAATGGCGGGTTTGCCAACCAATCCGTGGCTCAAGCTGCAAAAGAAAGCCTTCCAGGCTGGAGTATCCCAACCCCACCGGACCGGAGGTCAAAAACGGAATCCACTCCGAAGACCCGCGAGCTCCCCAGCGCCAAGCGATGCCTGGATCCCACACGCCGACTTCTAGGCGATCCGTAACTCCTACCCGCACCGTCGGAAGAATATTTCCGTAGAAATAGACCTGGTCGTTTCGGTTCCGTTGGAGGTCATCTTCCAAAAAACCAATACCAACACTCCACTGCAAAGCCCACACTCCCCGTGGCAGGGTCGACCCACGAGCCCTCTGAAACGCAGACTCGGCAGATGAAGCTTGAGGCGGGCCCTCGGTAGCAGCGGATTTTAATGGCGGCTCTGCTGGTGATTCTGCCCATGCATGTTCAGGCTGAGCGAGCAAAAGCACCCCCAGCTGGAGAGCAAAAACGAGCTTCAAAGAGGAACACCCAGCAACGGACCATCCGAACATGAGCTGCCGGTTAGCCAGGCTCAAAGAAAAGTCAACGCAGCTCAGCTCTCCTCTTTAGTTGCAGCCGATCCGTTCGCTCGCAACGCGGATATCGTCGATGAAGACATCACCCGCAGTGTCCTGGCTCGTCGAGAAGATGCCGATGCGTAGATGATCGACTTTCTTCCCTGCTTGCCCCAGGTCGAGAGCATCGACCGCGGGCTTACCGGTCGAACTGTAGGAGAGATCGACCCCATCGACGAACGTCTCGACAATCAGGTTGGCCGATTGCTGCACATGGGCCTCAAAACAATACCACTTCCCCTGGGGCAAGGGCTGGCTGCCATCACAGCCAGTGACTTCGCCTCCTCCCAAGTCAATCATGGTGATTTGGGCGCCCGCAGACTCCGTGCAGGGCGCCTTGCTGCGATTCCCGAAGCGCAGAGAAGGCGAATCGCTACCTATACTTTCGGCCGGAATCATCTCCATCGCAAGAGTTTCTCGACTGCTAAAGTCGACGCTGGCATCCCAGTAAATATAGGAGCGCAGCCAATACTCATCGGCCTCGGCCAGTTGGGCTGTGAGGCGACACTGCGCATCTGTGGCATTGGTGCTCCTCCAGGCCTTGGTGCTCGAGCCACGAGGCGTAGGCAGCGCCGAGACACCGCTGGTGAAGCGACTCGTCTGGAACTCACAACTATCGCCTAAGGCTTGCCAACCATTTCCAGTTGGAGCGCTATCGATCGCCGCAGCTTCGAAGTCTTCGCAAAAGAGGTCCGTCGGTTGACAGCCTTCACTTTCGCCAGAGCCGCCGGAAGTCTGGCCACCAGAAGCAGTCATACCGCCAGAGCCGAAGCTACCTCCACTGGCGCCCGGTGTTGTACCGCCTGTCGAAGAGCCCCCCACACCCGAAGGCAATTGAGTCGCAGCGCCACCGGTCAAGCTGGCGCCTCCACCACTGCCCACCATGCCACCAGTAGCGCTGAGGCCATCGTTATCGGGCGTAGCGTCGGGTGCTTGCAACTCAGCTCCACAGGCAGCGAGAAGACCAACGGTCGACAAAGACAAAGTCAGGGCGAAACAAGAAGTTCGGAAAGTCATCGCGTTGAATCTAATGCGTTCTTCGGCAAATGGCATAGCGCTTCCAGCAATAGCGGAAAGAGAAGAGGACCAAATTACAATCTTGATTCTATTTTCCGCTCGCATCGCTTTTGAATCTCGCCCCAGCTACGCCCCAGCTACGCCCCAGCTCCTGCCGCTGCTGCGACGACCTGGACTGCTTCACATCAACTTCTTGCGGAAGCGAACGCTCGCAAAGACGCATAAGACAAAGACAATCGCCAGGAGCCAATACAATTCCTGACGTACATCAGCGAATGCAGAGTTCTGTAAGATCACCCGACGGGATATTTTCAAAAAGTGAGTCAACGGTAAGGCTTGGGACAATACCTTGGCAGGCTCGGGCATGGCATGAAACGGAAACATGAAGCCGCTCAATAGAATATTCGGCAGAAGGAAGAAGAACGAAAGCTGCATGGCTTGCTGCTGACTCTTCGCGATCGTCGAAAAGGCAATCCCGACGGCAAGGTTTCCTAAGATGAAGGGAGCAGCCAAGCTAGCCAAAAGCAGAACAGCACCTCGAATCGGTACGGCAAAGACAAAGTGTGAGATCAATAAGATGATCATCATCTGGAGGTAGCCCACCGCTACATAGGGCAAGATCTTCCCTGCTATGATTTCCCACTTCCGGCAGGGCGAGACCATCAAGGCCTCCATGGTGCCCCTTTCTCTTTCTCGGGAAAGGGCAATCGAGGTGAACATCACCATGGTCAGGG
>JAKVCH010000540.1 GCA_022447485.1 Polyangiaceae bacterium
GGAAATTTGTTGAGTGTCTGGAGAGAGTGTCACGATGCCGCTTGTACGGATATTCATCTTTATGGGTCCCGATTCGATGCTGCTACCAAGCAGTGGGGGCCGAGTGTGCAAATTGATGCCGCAACAGATAAAATTCGTTGGCCTCAAGTCGCGTTGAGCTCTAACGGTTCGGGAATTGCCGTCTGGATTGAAGGCGTCGAATTGCAGCCTGCTCGTGTGATGTTCTCTCGTTACAATGGGGAGGATGCTACGTGGAGTTCTCCCTCTCGCATCGATACCCTGGGTACTGCTGCCGATAGTACGGTCATCTCAGTCGACGCTGACGGCGATGCCTACATTGCCTGGGCGCAGGCATGGGATGAGCCGGCGAGTGCAAAGAATGGTCACTACAAGATAGTTACGATTCGATTCGATTCAGCGACGAGTTCTTTGAGCGATATCGCATCGTTTACCGATTATCCGGGTACGACGGATGCCGCGGATGTTCTCTATCCAGCAATAGCCAGCAACGATGCTGGAGATACTGTCCTCACTTGGCAAGAGCGCGAGTCAGGCGTTACGGAAAATCAAGTTTATTCCGTGATGCTCGACCCTTTGGGAGGACAATTTGGTTCATGGGCAACACCTAGCCGGCGCTCAGACCCAACGTTTGCCGCTCGGCAACCTGCGGCGAGTGTGGACGGGCAAGGTAATGCCTATGTCGTTTGGGGTCAAAAAGATGGCACGAACAAATACCAGGGACTGCTAGCGCGTTATCAAAGCGGCAGCCTTTGGGAGTCTGCACAGTCCTTTGAGTCTGTCGATGGCTACACCGTTAGTTGGCCAGAGATAGCGACGGACCGAGATGGCAACTCCACCATCACCTACTATTCGAAAATCGCCACCAGCGACTACTCGGTCTACGGTGTTCGCGTTTCCTCGTCTTTAGCTGTGGTAGAAAATGTTTTGGCGACCAGCGTACTGACCAGCCCTTACCCGAGCGTCGGTGTCGATGATTCGGGGGATGCAACCGTCGTCTGGGTGAATGGGACGACTGTCTTCACATCTCGGTATGAGCTAGCCGAGACGAGCGGCTCTTGGCTGAGTCCTCTCGAGTTGAGTCGTGCTGGCGGTGGTTCAGCGTATGCCCCAACTGTGGCTGCTAGCCGAAGCGGTCTTGTTTATTCGACCTGGTTTCAGCGCGATGAGAGCCTCGACCGCATGGATTATGTCTTTTCTCGCTTCGATTGACGATTTCTTCTTTTCACGGTCTCCAGGGTGGCTCCAGCGGGCATCGCGTACCTCATTTTCTTTTGCCCTCGATGATTGAGGTGGACGTGATTGTACGCAGGCCCAAGAATGCGCTAGATTCGAGTCATGAAGAGGAACACCCCAGCAGCAAATTCTGAGTCCTCCCCGGCGGCGACTGATGCGGCAGCGGTGTTGAAAGGCTCGCCGGCGACCCGCTCGTCCTCAATAGAAACCAAACAGCCAGGTCAATTGGGAGTCGAGCGTCGCCGTGCTTTGAAGCAATTGACCTGGGCGGTTCCAGCAATTGTTGCTTCGGCTACGGTCCGGGCCCAGGCCCAAACCTCGTGCCTACCGTGTTTGCCAGACGACGAGGAGTAAATGAGCGCTTCGCCTGATTCGAGAGTTGAGCTCGATACTTGGCAGTCTTCCCGTTGGCAGTCTTCCCACGGAGCAACGCAAAATTATTGGTTCTTGGCGACGACTCAACGCTTGGTTTTGGAGCGTTTGGATGGTCGCTGGGGCGGTGAACTCTCTGGAGAGCTTGCTCGAGATTTCCTCGGAGAGGGGCACCTCTTGTCTCTGCTCGGAGAGACTCACCAGGATTTTCACAATGCCTATGCTGAACGTCAGAGTACCAGTGAGCCGCTGACTCTGCGTCATTTGCTGCGAGGAGAAAGCTGGGGGCAATTTTATCTTGAGTTGAGCGGTCGTTGTAATGAACGTTGCGAGCATTGCTACGCGAGCTCAGGGCCGACCGTGAGCGAAGAGTTATCATGGGAGGCGATTGACCAGGCAATTCAGGATGCTCGTCGAGAGGGCTTTCAGCACCTTCAGTTGACGGGGGGTGACCCCCTGATCTCTCGTCATTTCTCTCGAGCCTTGGCTCTTGGAGCGGAGCTGCAGTTCCCCCGTTTAGAGGTTTTCACGAATGGCCTAGCCCTCAATTCACAGGTGATTGATCAATTGGTCGAAGCGGGTGCAGGGTTGGCTTTCTCGGTCTATTCGCACCAGCCTCGGATCCACGATGCCGTGACCAATATTTCCGGCAGTCACGAGCGAACCTGCCGAGCTATTCAGCTGGCATTGGAGAGCGGGTTGCAGGTCCGAGTTGGTGGCGTGACTGGGGTGAAAGAAGAGCAAGATGCGCTTGAGCTTATTTCGTTTCTTCAAGGGCTAGGAGTCGAAAAAATAGCCGTCGATCGGCAGCGCTCCATTGGTCGCGGAGATAGAGCGTCGTGGAAAAATCAAAAAGAGAGTCTTAATTCGGACCTCGACTCCCTCGAAATCAATCGTGGAGGACATGGGGAAGGTGGAAGCGCTGGACGCCTCTGTTTGAATTACCTCGGTCAATTTACTCCCTGTGTATTCGATCGGCAGACGATTCTTGGTCATGTCGAGAAGGAAAGGCTGTCAAAGGTGCTGGAAC
>JAKVCH010000541.1 GCA_022447485.1 Polyangiaceae bacterium
TGCCGCACTCAGGGCATTAGCTTTTAAGGATGGGCTCGCCTCTTCCCCTAATGGAAAAGGAATGACCATGCCGCCATAAACACGTGTGACAACTTGCGCCCGTCTCTGCACTTCGTTTGCTGGGTTCTGACCCCACGGGTTGAGTTTGATCGCGGCGCTCATTGGTCAATCAGCATTAAATTTTGCACAGGCTGTGCAAAATCTCTTAGACTCATTCGATGCCTCAGTCAGTCATTCTGAATCGTGAAGCCTACAGCTCTCTTTTAAAAGACTTACAAAAGCTGATCTCCCAAAGCAAGAAAAAGCCCGCTGACAATAAAATATCAGCCTATTGGGCCATCGGTCAACGCATTGCCTCCTCCAAACTCTCCCGTAGCGCTGGTTACGGCCAGGCGATCATGAAGGACTTGGCACAAGACACAAAGCTCGCGCCGCGCACTCTCTACGATACGGTGCAATTCTTTGAGGCTCATTCATCTCCCCCACTCAACGACTCGGTTACCTGGAGCCACCACCGACTCCTCGCCAGGCTTCCCACAAAGAAGGCTCGTAAATTCTACGAACAGAAGCTCAAAAAAGAAAAATGGTCCGCCGCTCAACTCTCGCGCGCCATTGCTCAAGAGCTACATGATTCCAAAACGCCAGCTTCGGTGCTTCTCAAACGACCCACTCATCCAGAGTACCTTTATCGAGCGAGTCTTCTTTCAGTCATCGATGGCGACACTCTCGATCTTGATATCGATCTGGGCTTTGACGTAAGGCGAAGACTGCGCGCGCGACTTGCCGACGTGAACGCACCAGAGCTCAGTGCACGAGGCGGTCGCGCTGCACGAAACTTTCTCATCGAGCAGCTCAGCCGCGCCAATACCATCGCCGTACAAACCAGACGCGTCGACTTACACGGCCGCTACGTCGTACACCTCTTTTATTTAGCCGGCAGCGCATCACTCACGAGCGTCTTTAAAAAGGGCACCTACCTCAACGACCAGCTCGTCCAAGCAAAAGTCGCAGCAGTCGTGCCTTAAACCTCGGTCATCTCGCAGTAGCTGACTCAAAAGCCAAAGCCTGACAGATAAAAAGAGCCAGCGAGAATCTTCTCCTCAGCAAAGAGCCAAGGCCGCCCAGGGTAAGCCTTGGCTCTTTGCCGAGGAGAAAGGTTACCCATGTCAGCTCTTTATTTACTCCGTCAGCATCTTCGTGAAACTCGCAAGCAGCAAGCTCGTGCTCTTCAGCTGGAGGCGCGTGCTCGTCACATGCGCTTTCACCCTACGCCTACCGAGGCGGCCCTTTGGCAGGAGCTGCGCGCTTCGCAGCTTGGGGTGCGCTTCAAGCGGCAGGTCGTTATCGGCAACGCCATCGTCGATTTCCTCGCGCCCTCTCGTTCGCTCGTCATCGAAGTCGATGGCGATGCCTATCATGCTCAGCGTGCCGCCGCTGATGCGCGGCGCGAGCAAAAGCTCGAGCGGGCGGGCTACACGGTACTGCGGTTTTCAGCGTCTGATGTGCAGTATCAGCTGCATAACGTGGTGCGGCTTATCAGGGGGCAGTTGGGGTAGGCCGAAAGGCTGCGCTGGGTTCGGGCGCGTTTTGATGAGGCGCCCAAGAACGATTCAGCTTCCACGGGAGCGCCAGATCGATACCGTCTACTTTTCGGGCAAAAGGTCATCTTGGTAGGCACTTATCTTGACAACACTCGCCCCACCAGCCTCTCCGGATACTTCTGTCGAATCAGATCCAAAAGCAAAGGACACACCTTGAGGCTCTCGACGGCAGATACTCAGTCGTCCTCCACGCCCGCCCTCTTTAACACCTACGCTTAGCTTCGAGAGATCAAAAAACATCATTTGCAACTGAACCGTGTTTGCATCGCCATGCCACTTTGGGGGAGGACTTACCGGAAAGAGGTCAAGATCGATCGTCAGAATAAAATCATTAGAGAGAGCGTCATAGTGATGACCAACCAGGCTTCCCGTCGCTGCCTCGCCCAATCTATCCCCATATAACGCCCGCAAAAAGCGGTTGTGTGCCACAAGCTCAATCCAGTCGCCGTTATTTTTTCTCAAATTCATAGTGTGCTTTCGTACCAGGAACCTTACCAGTGTTCGGATTCTCTGGAGGCCTAACGTTAAAATGCGGTCCTTGATCGCCAACACCACCCTCTCCGTGAGCATGACCGGCCGAATAGTCCTGAATCAATACTTTCTGCCCATCCTTCGTGGTGTACTCATATTGATAGGTCTTGACGGGTTGCCCGTCGGGACCAATAACTTTCCGTGTTTGTGAGTCGCGCAAGAACGGCCTCGCAGTCGCGTCTGGTTGAGCGCTCGTTGGAACGTTAGCGTCACGTTTGGCTTGTCTAAGGGCCGCTCTCTTCCCACAACCTTCGTTGTGAACCCACGCAGTGAGCTCTCCCACCGCGAACGTGTTCAGTTCGGCGACATCGAGGTTGTAAACGGGCTCACGCTCGTGCCTGAGTCTGGTCGAGATGACGCTCAGCCACCCCTGCTGAAGACTCCACACGCGGTCATTTGGTCGAAGTTCTTTTGCCGGAACCCAACCGTCGTCTTGACGCCAGAAGGGATGCTCCAGCGTCACACCGAGTGATTCAAACTTCGCGGAGGCGCTACCTAGACGTAGATCCAAG
>JAKVCH010000542.1 GCA_022447485.1 Polyangiaceae bacterium
GTCGACGCTGTTCTTCAACATTTTCGAGAGAACCAGGCGCCAGCCGTCTTGGTTTTACCGACGGGGGCGGGCAAGAGTCTGGTGATTGCAGAGATTGCCCGTCGAGCAAAAGGGAAGGTTTTGGTGCTGGCACATGTGAAGGAGCTTTGTCGCCAAAATTACGAAAAATTTCGCAGCATGAGTAGAGAAGAGGCAGGGATCTTCTCTGCAGGTCTAGGAAAGAAACAAGCGGAGCATCAGGTGACCTTCGGGGGAGTACAATCTGTCGCTCGAGGCTTAGCTTTCTGGGAACAACCTCTTTCGCTGATGATTATCGACGAATGCCATCGAGTCAGCGGTGAAGAGGGTACGGAATACTTGCGTCTGATTGCGTACTTTCGTGAAAAGAATCCCCAGCTCTGTATTCTCGGGCTGACAGCAACCCCCTACCGTTTGAACGAAGGCTGGATTTACCGTCGCCACTATGAGGGGCATTGGCGCACAAACGAAGAACGCCTTTTTGAAAAATGTGTCTACGAGGTCACCTTGGCGCAGCTGATCCATCGAGGTTACTTAACCCGACCCACTTTAGAAGACGCACCGATTGCTCAATATGACTTTTCGACCCACGAATCAGAAGGCGAACAGGCTTTCATCGTTCGTCATCCTAGAGTGACCCAGTCGATTGTTGAGTCGTTAGTTCAGCGGGTTGAGGCGCAAAACCGCCAAGGGGTCATGGTATTCGCGGCGACGGTAGAACATGCCCATGAGATTCTACAATACTTACCAAGAGGTGAAGCTGCTTTGATCACTGGGCAGACAAGCCGAGAAGAGCGCGATACCCAGCTGCGCGCCTTCGTGGATCGGCAAATTCGTTATGTTGTGAATGTTGCTGTGTTGACCACGGGTTTCGATGCTCCTCATGTAGATTGTATTGCCATATTGCGCCGCACGGGATCCTTAAGTCTTTATCAGCAAATTGTTGGTCGAGGCTTACGCCTCTTTCCGGGAAAGAGTGATTGTCTGGTCATCGATTACGCGGGGAACGGTTATAATATCTATTCGCCTGAGGTAGGCTCCGGGCGTCCTGATCGGGAGGCAGAGGTCGTCGACGTTGTCTGCCCGGAGTGCGGGTTTACGAATCAGTTCTGGGGGAAAAAAGATGAGAGCGGTGCTGTGCTGGAGCATTATGGGCGGCGCTGTCACGGAGAAGTCGCTCTTGCGGAGGACGGTCGGTCATCGTCTGGCCGCCGTTGTTCTTATCGGTTTCGTTTTAAGGAGTGTCCTTCCTGTAGCAGTGAGAATGATATTGCTGCGCGCAGCTGCTCGACCTGTGGTCATCGCCTTGTCGACCCTGATGAGATGCTCAAGGATGCTCTGCGTTTGAAAGATAGTCTTGTTTTAAGAGTTGCTGGCATGCAATTGGCAGTGCAGGGCACGACCCTAAAAATCACCTATCATGATGAGGATGGAGCCACTCTTTCCGAGAAATTTGAATTTCAGCATGATGGAGCACGGCGAGCTTTTAATCTGGCCTTTGGTCGACGGATAGCCTCGGGTCGTCGTCCTTTGGAGTTGCAATCACCTGAACAGGCAAAAGCCCTTGAAGCGCATCTCCCGGTGCCAGACTTTGTCGTGGGGCAAAGGTGGAAAAAAGCCCGGCAGGCCTTGGTCTATTTGGTAAAAGAGCGGGTTTTTGATTATCAGGGTCGTTATCGGCGAGCAGAAGACGCTCCGAACTAGGGCTGGCGGCGGATTGTGCTAAACGGACCGCCCATGGCCAAGTTCACTAAAAAGGAGAATCGCTGCAAGCGCTGCAAAATGCACTTCGAGCGCTGTATCTGTAGTGAGATCCCCGAATTGAATTTGGCAACGCGCCTCGCATTGATCATGCACTATCGTGAGGTGCCGAAGCCAAGTGCTACGGGCCCACTTGCCCTGGAGGCTCTCCCGAACCATCGCTTTTTCATTCATGGTGCCCGAGACGCGCGAGTTGATTTGCAGCCTCTCCTCGATGAGCCCCGGCGGCCCCTGCTTCTGTTTCCCTCGGATGATGCTCGAGTTTTATCGAAAGAGTTACTGGAGGAAGACCCTCGCCCCGTCACTCTGATCGTACCTGATGGTAACTGGGGGCAAGCTCGACGAGCCGTGAAAAGGATCCCGGGATTAGAACAAGTGGAGAGGGTTGTTCTTGCACCAGGTCCACCGACGCGTTGGGGGCTCCGGGCCGAGCCAACCCTCGATGGGCTCTCTACTTTTGAGGCTATTGCGCGTGCTTTTGGTGTTTTGGAAGGCGAGCGAGTGCAGCGAGAGCTCGAGAGTCTTTTCGATAAAATGGTCCAGGCATCCATTGCGGCAAGGGGGGCCGCTCCACGCATTCATCGCAACGATGTTGCTAACGCGAAGACGCCGCCTTTGGAGATCCTCTATCAGGATGAGGCGCTTGTCGTTGTGCAGAAGCCCAGCGGCTCGTTGGTCCATCGTGGTTGGGCGAATGATGAAGAGCCCGTTCTGCAACAACTAAGAGATCAGATAGGCAAGCGAGTCTATCCAGTGCATCGCTTAGATCGAGCGACGAGCGGGGCATTGCTTTTTGCCCTCTCCGCCGAGGTCTGTGCTCAACTACAAGAGTCTTTCGACGCCAAAACCGTCGATAAGCGTT